>CAXUCM010000019.1:0-1783 GCA_964249315.1 uncultured Acetobacteraceae bacterium
GGTCGCGCACGTACATCGTCGCGAACACCGCGAGCAGGAAGAAGCGGATCCACAGCCGGTTATGGCCGCGCAGCAGCGACGGATCCGATCGCATCAGCAGCGCGAACGCCTCGCCGTGACGGAACTCGTCGCCGCACCAGTTCTCGAACCAGGAGAAGATCGGATGGAAGCGCCGGTCGGGATTGCGTTCGAGCTGGCGGAAGATGGTGATGTAGCGCGCGTAGCCGATCTTCTCGGACAGGTAGGTCGCGTAGAAGACGAATTTCGGCTTGAAGTAGGTGTACTTCTTCGCCTTGGCGAGGAAGCCGAGATCGACGCCGACTCCGAAATCCTTCAGCGTGTCGTTGATGAAGCCGGCATGACGCGCCTCGTCGCGCGCCATGTAGCTGAACAGCGCCTTGATGTCCGGATTGCGGATCCGCTTCTTGATCTCGGCATAGAGCACGCAGCCGGAGAACTCCGCCGTCACCGAGCTGACCAGGAAGTCGAGGAACTCGCGCTTCAGCTCGGGCGGCAGCGCCGACAGGTCGGCATCGAAGCGGCTGTCGCGGACGAAATGGTTCTGGTTCGGATCGCGCCCGAGCTCGGCGATCAGCCCGTCCCATTCGCGTCTCACCAGCCCGACATCGAGCCCGTCCATGTAGTCGAAATCGGTCGTATAGAAGCGCGGCGACAGCACGGTGTCCTCGCGCGCCGCTTCCGTGCTGGCGTTGACCGGCCGCTTCAATGTCTCGCTCATCGTGGCTCTCCCGCCTCGAAACCGACCTCGTACAGACCCGTCAGCAGGAACAGCGACGTCGCCCGGGTCCAGGCCCGGCCCAGCATGCCGGCGCGGCTGACCGTGATCCGGCATTCCCGCGACAGCTTCTCGCCGTAGCCGATCCGCGTCGGCGCATCGTGGATCAGCACCTCGTCGCCCGGCATGATCTCGACGCCCTGCGGCACCGCGTAGGCGTGGAAGCTGTCCGCGCTCTTCTCGATCTCGACCAGGCAGGTCGCCTCGACGCGGCGCGGCGTGCCGACGGAGAACATCATTGCGGCTCCCTCTCCTCGCCGTGCAGGAAGGCGGCGAAGCTCAGCGCATTACCGCGCCCGAAGCTCTCCAGGTCAATCTCGCTGCGTGTCGGCGGGTCGATCAGCAGCACCCTGCCGTCGCTCATCTCGGTGATGCGCACCGGCAGGGCCGGGTCGACATGGTCGTGCCTGCGTATGATCGCGATGCCGTGCATCATCCCCGGCACGAAGCCGCTCTCGACCGTCGGCACCCGGCCGGCCTGCATGCCGGTCCTGGCGTCGATGACCTGCTGGGAACCGTCCGCGCGGTCGATGAAGCGGAGCTGCCTGGACGCGACCACCGTGGCGCCGTCGCGCAGCGGCGGGGTCGGCCAGATCGCGACGACGGCGATCACGCCCACCGCCGCCACCGCGATCATCGGCGGCCAGACGAGGCGGGTCTGACGGAGCACGCCGCTCATCGGCTCAGGCTCCGACCGAGGCCGGCCAGTCGCCGGCGACCCGGCGCGGCCGTCCAGGCGCCGCCGCCACCGGGGATGCCGGCGCCGCCTGGCCGGCGCTCGCCGCGAGCGCGCGCGACAGCATCGTCGCCACCCGCGCGGCATCCGGCACCGCGCGCAGCATCGGCTGCACCTGGCGCAGCCGCCACGGCCGCACGTGCGGCCAGAGCAGGGTGAACCCCATCCGGGTCGGTCCGTTCAGCAGCAGCGGGATGTCGCCGCTGCCGTCCGGGTACAGCCGCACCGAGGCGGAGTCGATCGAGCAGAAC
>CAXUCM010000019.1:1793-11729 GCA_964249315.1 uncultured Acetobacteraceae bacterium
ACCGAAGCGCAGCACGATCCGCCGCTCGGGGAGCGTGTAGACCGTGGTGCGCGCCACCATCCAGGCGAACGCCGACAGCAGCCCGGCCGCCAGCGCGCCGAGCACGATCAGTGCCGCCATCGAGTACCAGAGACGCGGCGAGTGCGAGAACCAGGCCGAGGCCGCGCACCAGAGCGCGAGGCCGGCGAAATAGATCGCGATCTTGCGCACGTGCAGCACACGTCGCGCCAGCAGGAACGGGTCGGGCGCGCCCTGCCACAGCATGGTCTCACCCTCCGGCAGCGGTCCGGGCAGGCCGAACGGCCGCACCCCCTTGACGTCGCGGACGACGCGCAGGCGGCTCACAGCAGCGGCCCCCGCGTGTTGCCGGTCGAGTACATCGCGCCGCCGCCGAAATAGCCCAGGATCTTGTCCTCCTCGAGCCGGGTGATGCGATCGGGATCGCGCGTGCGCGGGATGTCGGCGAAGTCCGCCGCGCGCAGCGCACGCACCTGCACCTGCCGCTGACGCGGACGGTAGCGCACGTACATCTGTGGGATCAGGATGCGCGGCGAGGCCGCGACGCCGGTCAGCTCGACCTCGAGGAAGACGACCTCGTGCTCGACCTCGTCGATCCAGAGTTCGATCACCCCGCCCACATCGATGCCGTCCATCGCGATCACCCGCATGCCCTGCGGATGCGGCAGGCGCGGATCGACGCGATATTCCAGCGCCACGCGCAGCGGCTTGAACTTCTCCAGCCCGTCGATGGTGAGGTCGGGCAGGTCCAGCCGGTTGCAGTAGGAGGCAGGTCCGATGCCGTCGAGCAGCGGGTTGCCGGTCGGCTCCAGCGGTGCGCCGGGAAAGATCGCGGCCGGGACGCCGCCCTCGGCCATGCGCGGCTCGCCGGCCTGCGGCGCGTAGGCGACGCCGCCATGATACAGGCGGAACGTCTTCGGCGACGGCATCGGGAAGCCCTCCGTCGTCACCATCTCGGTCTGGCCGGGAACCTCGGAGACCAGCGGATAGCCTTCGCGATGGTCCTCGCGCCGGAGATACAGGATCAGTCCGGCGAAGAACGCCCAGAACACGTAGAGCGCCACCTGGGCGACGTCGATGTAGCTGGTCGGCGAGCCTCTCAGCATGAGCTGATTTCCTTCCGGGACGGGTATGACAGCACGGGGGCGAAGCGGACCAGCGGTCCGAGTGCGACCAGGGTCGCGAACAGCAGCACGATCTCGAGCCCGTAGACCGCCTGGTAGCCGACGGCGGGGCCGGCCAGCACCGGGCCGAGCCGGCCGTGCGACGCGAACCAGGCGACGGTGTCGCGCAGCAGGCCGCCGGCGGCGATCGAGGCGCCGGCGGCGAAGGCCTGCACCGCGCCCCAGGTACCCAGCGCCAGCCCGCGCCCGCCGGCGCGTGCCGCGTCCATCGCGCCGGACAGGGTGCCGACCAGGAACAGGGCGGCGCCGAAGCCGATGCCGACGATGCCGGCGGCGAACATCAATGCGGACTGCGCCGGCGCCGAGGCGACGACGATGGCGAAGGCGAACACGCCTTCCAGCGCGCCGAGTGCGGCGATCCGGTAGCGGTCGCGCCCGGGGGTCAGCAGCCGGGCCGCCAGTCCGAAGCCGGCGAGCCCGCCGAGCGCCAGCAGCGCGGTCAGCGACGTCGTCGCACTGACCGGCAGATGCAGCACCTGGCCGCCATAGGGCTCCAGCAGCACGTCCTGCAGGCCGAAGGCGAAGGTGCCGAACCAGACCGCGACCAGCCGGCGGCGGGCGTCGGTCTCGTGCGCCAGCGACGACCAGGCCTCGCGGAACCGCGGCGCGTTGGTGGCCGGGATCACCACCGAGGCGGCGCGCGGCTCCTGCTTCCACAGTGCCAGCATGTTCAGCCCGACCGTCGTCACCGCCGCACCCTGCACCACCTGGATCAGCCGCATCTCGCTGAAATGCGACAGCAGCACGCCGAAGATCAGCGCGCTGGCGAGGATGCCGACCAGCATCATCACGCAGAGCAGCGTCACCACCAGCGGCCGCGAGCGTGGCGGGGCGATGTCGGTGGCCAGCGCCAGTCCCACGGTCTGCACCGTGTGCAGCCCGGCGCCGACCAGCAGGAAGGCGATGCCGGCCGCGATCGGACCCGGCAGCGGACCGTGCGTGCCGCTGGACAGCACCAGCAGCGCGAACGGCATGATCGCCAGGCCGCCGAACTGCAGCATGGTGCCGATCCACAGATAGGGCACGCGGCGCCAGCCGAGCAGCGAGGTGTGGGTGTCGGAACGGAAGCCGATGATCGCACGGAACGGCGACAGCAGCAGCGGCAGCGCCACCATCGTCGCCACCAGCCAGGCCGGCACGCCGAGCTCGACGATCATCACCCGGTTCAGCGTGCCGATCACCAGCGCCAGCGCCATGCCGACCGAGACCTGGAACAGCGACAGCCGCAGCAGCCGGCCGAGCGGCAGCTCGCTGCTTACCGCATCGGCGATCGGCAGGTAGCGCAGGCCGATCCGGTTCCAGCCGCGGGCGATGATGGCGCTCCGCTCCGCCGCACTGGTCTTCATGACGCGCGCAGCTCCATCGCCTGCGAGGTGTAGAAACCCGAGGCGATCCGCGTCGTGCGCACCGGCTCGAGGCCGACGCGACGCAGCAGCGTCGAGATGCGCGGCAGTGAGACCGGCTCGATCGCCGGCGCCCGGTCGCCGCGCGGGAACAGCCGTCCGGCCGCATGCATCATCGCCAACGCCGGCGTGCGCGGCGCGAAGGTGAACAGCACCGTGTTCGCGCTGCGCGCGGCGAGCGCGTGGACGGCGTCGGCCATCTCGCGCGCCGGATAATGGATCAGGCTGTCCATCGCGACGACGTGGTCGAAGGTGCCGTGCGAGGCATCCAGCATGTCGCCGGCATGGAACCGCACCGAGCCGCGCAGCCCGCCCGGCAGGCGCGTGCGTGCCAGCGCCAGCAGGGTCGGCGACAGGTCGATCGCCACCACCTCGGCGCCGCGACGCGCCGCCTCGACGGCGAGGCTGCCGGTGCCGCAGCCGGCATCGAGCAGCCGGCAGCCCTGCAGGTCAGCCGGCAGCCAGTCCAGCAGCGTCGCGCGCATGCGCTCGCGTCCGGCGCGCACGGTAGCCCGGATGCGGCCGAGCGGCGCGTCCGAGGTCAGCCGCGACCAGGCCTCGTAGGCGGTGCGGTCGAAATACGCCTCCAGCGCCGCGCGACGCTGCCGGTAGACCAGGCCGAGGGCCGGGCTGGTCATCACTCGAAGCCCAGCAACTCGAAGATGTCGCGATCCTTCAGCGGCTTCGCCGCGAGCGGCGCCACTCCCGCCCACAGGCTCGCGGCCAGGCGCAGATACTCGTTCTGCACCGCCTCGATCTCCGGCGTCGGCTCCATCTCGAACAGCGTCGCCTTCTTCAGGCGCGAACGGCGGATCGCATCGAGGTCCGGGAAGTGCGCCAGCGTGCCGAGCCCGGTCGCCGCGTTGTACTTGTCGATCTGGTCGGTGGCGGCACTGCGATTGACGATGACGCCGCCGAGCCGCACGTCGTAGTTGCGCGACTTCGCCTCGATGGCGGCGACGATGCGGTTCATCGCGAAGATCGAGTCGAAGTCGTTGGCGGCGACGATCAGCGCCTGGTCGGCATGCTGCAGGGGCGCGGCGAAACCGCCGCAGACCACGTCGCCGAGCACGTCGAAGATCACCACGTCGGTATCCTCGAGCAGGTGGTGCTCCTTGAGCAGCTTGACGGTCTGGCCGACCACGTAGCCGCCGCAGCCGGTGCCGGCCGGCGGGCCGCCGGCCTCGACGCACATCACCCCGCCGGTGCCTTCGACGACGAAATCCTCCGGCCTGAGCTCCTCGGGATGGAAGTCGACTCCCTCGAGCACGTCGATCACCGTCGGGATCAGCCGCTTGGTCAGGGTGAAGGTGGAGTCATGTTTCGGATCGCAGCCGATCTGCAGCACGCGATGCCCGAGCCGGGCGAACGCCAGCGACAGGTTCGACGACGTCGTGCTCTTGCCGATGCCGCCCTTGCCGTAGATCGCGAACACGCGGGCGGTGCCAATGCGCGCGGTCGGCTCCATGCGCACCTGCACGCTGCCCTCGCCGTCGGCGCAGCTCGAGCAGCCGCCGGCGGCGCGCCGCAGAAGTTCCGGTTTCGCAAGGACGGTCATGCCGCGACTCCCATGGTGACACCCTCGAGCCGGTCTTCCAGCTCGTCCCGCGCGCGCTCGAGATCCTCGCGCATCTCGTCGTCCGGCTGCCAGTAGCTTCGCTCGCTCGCCTCGATCAGGCGGTTCACGATCCTGGCCGACGCCACCGGGTTCAATGCCGACAGGCGCTCGCGCATCGCCGGCTCCTGCACGAAGGTCTCGCTCAGCTTCTCGTAGACCCAGGGCTCGACCTCGCCGGTGGTGGCCGACCAGCCGAGCGTATTGGTGACGCAGGCCTCGATATGGCGGACGCCCTCGTAGCCGTGCGCCAGCATCGGCTCGTACCATTTCGGGTTCAGCGCGCGCGTGCGCGTCTCCAGCGAGACCTGCTCGGACAGCGTGCGCACCACGCCCGGCCCGCGCGTCTGATCGCCGATATAGATCTCCGCCTTGGTGCCGCGGGCGCGCTGCACGGCGCGGCCGATGCCGCCGAGGCCGTCGAAATAATGATCGATGGTGGTGACGCCGAGCTCGACGCTGTCGAGATTCTGGTAGGCCAGCTCGACGGTCTGCAGCATCTGCTTGAGCAGCGCGTCCTGCCGCTGCGGCTTGCCGCCGACCCCGTAGGCGAAGCCCTTGCGCTTGACGAAGGCGTCGGCCAGCTCGTCCTCCTCGCCCCACGCGCCCTGGTCGACCAGCTGGTTGACGTTGGCGCCGTAGGCATCCTCGGCGTTTCCGAACACGCGTAGCGCAGCACTCGCGATGTCGCCGCCATGCGCCGCCTGGAAGGCGAGCGCGTGCTTGCGCACGTAGTTCTGCTCGACCGGCTCGTCGGCCTCGGCGGCGAGCAGCGCCGCCTGCGCGAGCAGCTGCGTCTGCATCGGCAGCAGGTCGCGGAAGATGCCGGACAGCGTCACGATGACGTCGATGCGCGGGCGTTCGAGCCGCTCCAGCGGCAGCAGCTGCGCGCCGCACAGCCGCCCGTACGTGTCGTGCCGCGGCTCGGCGCCGAGCAGCCACAGCACCTGCCCGATCGGACCGCCCTCGGTCTTCAGGTTGTCAGTGCCCCAGAGCACCATCGCGATCGTCTCCGGCAGGCCGTGTCCGGCCTCGGCATGACGGGCGAGCACGCGGTCGGCCTGCACCGCGCCGTCCTGCACGGCGAAGGCGCTCGGGATGCGGAACGGGTCCAGCCCGTGCAGATTGCGTCCCGTGGGCAGCACGTCCTGGGTGCGCAGGAAATCCCCGCCCGGCGCCGGCCGCAGGTAGCGCCCGTCGAGCGCCTGCAGCATCGCCGGGATCTCGTGATCCTGCGCCAGCAGCGCGTCGATCTCGGCGCGACGCGCCGGATCGGTGATGCCGGCGGCATCCATCATCTCGCGTCGGGCCTGCGCCCCGGGCGGGCTGCCGATGACGTGCAGCCCGTGCGGGATCAGCGTTTCCTCGAGCTCGTTCAGCGAGACGCGAAGCCGGCAGATGCGTGCCTCGGCGTCGTCCTCCCAGTCGGGCGCCGCCGCGGCCAGATCGATCGCCGCCGACTGCGCCTGGATCATCTGCGCCAGCGCGCGACGCTGCTCCGGATCGGCCTGCGGCTCGAGCTGGCGCCAGCGGTCGATCGAGGATTTCAGGTCGAGCAGGCCGCGATACAGGCCGGCGCCGGCCACCGGCGGCGTCATGTACGAGATCAGCGAGGCGCAGGAGCGTCGCTTGGCCAGCGCCCCCTCGGAGGGATTGTTCGAGGCGTAGAAATAGAAGTTGGGCAGGTCGCCGATCAGCCGGTCGGGCCAGCATGCGCCGGACAGGCCGGCATGCTTGCCGGGCATGAACTCGAGCGCGCCGTGGGTGCCGAAATGCAGCACCGCGTCCGCGGCGAAATCCTCGCGTATCCAGCGGTAGAAGGCGGAAAAGGCGTGCGTCGGCGCGAAGCCGTGCTCGAACAGCAGCCGCATCGGATCGCCCTCGTAGCCGAACGCGGGCTGGATGCCGACGAAGACGCGTCCGAGCTGGGCGCCCAGGATCAGGATATGGCTGCCGTCGCTGTTGGCGCGCCCGGGGGCCGCGCCCCAGTGCCGCTCGATCTCGTCGAGCCAGGTCTCCCGACGCACATGCTCGCCCGCCGGCACCCGTGCCGCCACGTTGGCGGGCATGCCGTAGCGCTCGGCGTTGCCTTCGAGCACGCGCGCGCGCAGGGCCTCGACGGTGGGGGGCACCTCGACCTCGTAGCCGCCCTCGGCGAGCCCGATCAGCGTGCGATGCAGCGACTCGAACACCGAGAGATAGGCCGCGGTCCCGGTGGCGCCGGCATTCGGCGGGAAGTTGAACAGCACGATGGCCAGCCGGCGCGTGGCGCGCTCGCCGCGACGCAGCGCCACCAGCCTGGCGACGCGCGCGGCCAGCATCTCGACCCGTTCCGGATGCGGCGACATCTGCCGGCGCTGGTCGGCCGCCTCGGAGCGGCCGCCGAAAGTCATCGGGCAGATCGCGCCGTCGAGCTCGGGGATCGCCACCATCATCGCCGCTTCCACCGGCAGCAGCCCGCGCGCGTCGGACTGCCACTGCTCCAGCGTCTGGAACTCCACCGGATGGGCGGCGACGTACGGCACGTCCAGGCGCGCCAGCATCGCCTCGGCCGCCTTCGCATCGTTGTAGGCAGGACCGCCGACGAGCGAGAATCCGGTCAGCGAGACCACCGCATCCACCTCCGGCACGCCGTCGCGCATGAAGAACGCCTCGATCGCCGGACGCTGATCGAGCCCGGAGGCGAAGGCGGGAATCACCCGCAGGCCGCGCGCCTCGAGCGAGGCGATCACCGCGTCGTAATGCGCGGCGTTGCCGGCCAGCACGTAGGAGCGCATCAGCAGCAGCCCGACGGTGCCGCGAACGCCATCGCGCGCACCGGACAGTTCGCGCCGGGTCGCGACGATCGCGGCACGGCGATGGTCGTATAGCCCCACGTCCGGATATTCCACCGGGGCGGCCGCGGTGAGCGTGCCGACGAGGCTCTGGCGCGTGCCTGCGGCATAGCGGCCGACCAGCAGGCGGACCAGGTTGGCGAGGTTGGTCTGCGAGCCGCCGAGCCAGTACTGCATGGCGAGGAAATAGCTGCGCGCGTCCTGCGCCGTGCCGGGGATGTAGCGCAGCAGCCTGGGCAGCCGGCGCAGCATCTTCATCTGGTCGCGGCCGCTGGAGGCGCCGGACTTGCCGCGACTGCCGCGCAGTTTCTTCAGCATGGCCATCGGCCCGCTGGCTTCCTTGCCCATGTCGAAACGACCGAGCCTGGTCAGCCGGACGATCTCGCTCGCCGACACGCAGCCCAGCATGGCGTCGCACTGCGCGCGACGCGCCTGCAGCGCCGGCAGCACCGCGCGGACATGCTCGTCGAGGAACAGCATCGTGGCGATGATGATGTCGCCGCGGGCGATGTCGGCGTGGCAGGCCCGCAGCGCCTCCGCATCGCTGCCCCACTCGTCGGCCGCATGCACGCAGAGTTCGAGGCCGGGCAGTTCCCGGCGCAGCGACTCGCGGGCGGCTTCGGCGGCCTGCGCCAGGTGACTGTCCATCGTCACGACGACGAGGCGGATCGCGATTGTCTCAGCGAGCGTAATGCGCTTTTGCATCGTATAACGCCTCGAGCGTGATCGTGGCGAGCCCCCGCTCGCGCGCGAAATGTTCAGTGTTGCGACGGGCCTTGCCGCGCACGAAGAACGGGATGCGGCCGAGCTCGCGCTCCGCATCGGCGGCCCACACCGCCGCCGTCGCCGCCTCGACGACCGGCTCGGATGCGGCGGCCAGGTGCGAGGGTGCCGCGTCGGGCGTGAACTCGAAATCCTCGCGGAACATGCCGATCAGGTGCTCCTCGAGGCCCATCATCAGCGGATGCACCCAGCTGTCGAACAGCACGTTGGCGCCCTCGAAGCCCATCTGCGGCGAGTAGCGCGCGGGGAAGTCCTGCACGTGCACCGGCGCCGAGATCACCGCGCACGGCACGCCCAGCCGCTTGGCGACGTGGCGCTCCATCTGCGTGCCGAGCACCAGTTCCGGCTGCAGCGCGGCGATGCGCGCCTCGACCTCGAGATAGTCGTCGGTGATCAGCGGCTCCAGGCCGTACGACGCCGCCGCGGCGCGCAGCTCGCGGGCGAACTCGCGGCTGTACGAGCCGAGCCCCACCACCTCGAAGCCGAGCTCGCTCGCGGCGACGCGCGCGGCGGCGATCGCGTGCGTCGCATCGCCGAAGATGAAGACGCGCTTGCCGGTGAGATACGTCGAATCCACCGAGCGCGAATACCAGGGCAGGTTCGAGCCTTGCTCGACGCGCGCCGGCTCGATGCCGGCGAGTGCCGCGACCTCGGCGATGAAGTCGCGGGTGGCGCCGACGCCGATCGGCACGGTGCGCACGGTCTTCTGCCCGAACTGCCGCTCCAGCCAGCGCGCGCTGGTCTCGGCGATCTCCGGATACAGCACGACGTTGAAGTCGGCGTCGCCGAGACGGGCGAGATCGGCCGGGCTCGCCTGCAGCGGCGCCACCACGTTGACGACGATGCCGAGTCTGCCGAGCAGCTCCGTGACTTCGCGGACATCGTCGCGGTGGCGGAAGCCGAGCGCGGTCGGGCCGAGCAGGTTGCAGCGCGGCGCCCCTCCCGACGCCCCTCCCGGGGCGCGCTCGCGCGCGGGTCCGGCGAAGCGGCGCACGAGCTGGTAGAAGGTCTCCGCCGCCCCCCAGTTCTCCTTGCGCTGGTAGGCCGGCAGCTCGAGCGCGATCACCGGCACCGGCAGATCCAGCGCGCGGGCGAGGCCGCCCGGATCGTCCTGGATCAGCTCGGCGGTGCAGGAGGCGCCGACCAGCATCGCCTCCGGCCGGAACCGGTCATAGGCCTCGCGCACGGCGTTCTTGAACAGGCCGGCGGTGTCGCCGCCGAGATCGCGCGCCTGGAACGTGGTGTAGGTCACCGGCGGCCGCGCATCGCGGCGCTCGATCATGGTGAACAGCAGGTCGGCGTAGGTGTCGCCCTGCGGCGCGTGCAGCACGTAGTGCACGCCGCGCATCGCGGTGGCGACCCGCATGGCGCCGACATGCGGCGGTCCCTCGTAGGTCCACAGGGTGAGCTGCATGGCTCAGACCTCCAGCAGCGCGCGTCGCGCCAGCGGCCGGACGAACAGGCCGGCGAGATCCCCGGCCTGCTCGAAGCCGTGGATCGGCGAGAACATCAGCTCGATCGACCATTTCGTGGCGAAGCCCTCGGCCTCGAGCGGATTGGCCAGGCCGAGGCCGCAGACCACCAGGTCCGGCCTGTCCGCGCGGCAGCGGTCGAGCTGGCGCTCGACGTCCTGGCCCTCGCTGATCCGCGTGCCGGGCGGCAGCAGCGCCAGCTCCTCGGCGAGATGCTGGCGGTGCAGGTACGGCGTGCCGACCTCGACCAGACGCATGCCCATCTCGCGCGCGAGGAAGCGCGCCAGCGGGATCTCGAGCTGGCTGTCGGGAAACAGGAACACGCTCCGGCCGGCGAGCCGGTCGCGCAGCCGCGCGGTCGCCGCCTGCGCGCGCGCCAGCGCCGTCGCGGTCTCGCGACGCAGCCGGGCGAGGTCGCCGCCCATCGCGTCGCAGGCGGCCTGCAGCCAGAGCATGGTGCCCTCGGCGCCGATCGGGAACGGTGCCGCGACCAAGCTGGCGCCGCGTGCCTCGAGCGCGCGCGCGGTGTCGGCGAGGAACGGCTGCGCCAGCAGCAGCCGGGTGCCGGGCCCGACCGGCGGCAGCTCGGCGCTGCTGCGCGGCGGCAGGAAGGCGACCGGACCGATG
>CAXUCM010000019.1:11739-12983 GCA_964249315.1 uncultured Acetobacteraceae bacterium
GGGCAGCACGCCGGCGATCAAGAGCGATGGCGCCTCCGAGGCGGGCAGCTCCGGCACCAGGGCGGCGAGGCAGGCATCCTCGCCCTGGGTGAAGGTGGTCTCGATGCCGCTGCCGGAATAGGCCAGCACCCGCACGTCGGGCAGGAACTGCCGCGACAGGCGCTGCGCGGCGCGGCCGAGATCGAGCTTGATCACCTCGGACGGGCAGGAGCCGACCAGGAACAGCAGCCGGATCTCCGGGCGCCGCTGCAGCAGCCGGGCGACGACGCGGTTGAGCTCTTCGTCCGCGTCGGCACGGCCGGCGAGGTCGCGCTCCTCGATGATCGCGGTGGCGAAGCGCGGCTCGGCGAAGATCATCACCCCGGCGGCCGACTGCAGCAGGTGCGCGCAGGTGCGCGAGCCGACCACCAGGAAGAACGCGTCCTGGATCCGGCGGTGCAGCCAGACGATGCCGGTGAGGCCGCAGAACACCTCGCGCTGGCCGCGCTCGCGAAGCACCGGCATGGCGTCGCAGCCGCTCATGCCGCGAGCGCCCGGCTCGCCGCACCGCTCGCCGCGCCGCGCCGCGCCGCACGCAGCTTGAGCACGAACTGCGTCGCGTTCACCACGTAGGCGGCGTAGGCGACGAGTGCCAGCACCAGCATCTGCGCGGACGTCAGCCAGCCGCCCAGCAGCGACGCGACGGTGGCCGCATGCAGCGCCAGCACGACCATGCTGACCGCGTCCTCCCAGAAGAAGGCGGGCGCGAACAGGTAGCGGCCGTAGACGTCATGCTCCCAGAACGAGCCGGTCACCATGATGGCGGCCAGCACCAGCGTCTTGGCCAGCACCGAGGCATCCGCCGCCGCGACTCCGCGGCCGCTCGCCAGCGCGTGCAGCACCAGCACCAGGCTGACCAGGAACACCGCGAACTGCAGCGGCGCCAGCACGCCCTGCACCAGGGTCCAGCGCGAGGCGTCGCGGCGGCGGCGCTGTTCGGGCGTGTAGAGCGCCCTGGTGCTGGTCGGTGATACCGCGATCACGGCAGCGTCTCTCCGCCTCGGTGTAGGCCGACGCTAGGACCCCGCTCGACCGACTGTCAAGCTAGCCTGACGTAACGCGTGATTGACACTCGCACGGGAAAGCGGTTTCATCGGACCAGGCAGGGAGCGGTGCCGATGGCGGTCTCGACGCAGAAAGCCAGGATGACGGGCCAGGCCGCGACGGAGCGGACCGGCGTCGCGCGCGACCAGACCATGGCGACC
>CAXUCM010000019.1:12993-20391 GCA_964249315.1 uncultured Acetobacteraceae bacterium
TACCAGGCCCGCATGCGCGGCGACGCCACGCCGGCGCACGCGCTGCCCGCCGTCCCACCCGCTCCCGCCGCCGTCGCGGCATTGGACGACGGCTTCGTGGCCGACTTCGCCGCCGAGCTGATCGCGGGCGATGCCGCCCGCGTCCAGGCCCGCGTGGCCGCGCTGCGCGAGGCGGGCATGAGCGCCGAGGCGGTCTGCCTGCACGCGCTGACCCCGGCCGCCCGCCGCCTCGGCGACCTGTGGGCAGCCGACCGCTGCTCCTTCATCGAGGTGACCACCGGCACGGCGCTGCTGCATGGCCTGATGAACGCGCTGCGGCCGGACTTCAAGGCGCGTCCGGTGGCCGGGATGCGCGCCCGGCGCGCCATGCTGGTGACCGCGCCGGGCGAGCAGCATCGGTTCGGCCTGTCGATGCTGGCGGAGTTCTTCCGCAAGGATGGCTGGCAGGTGTCGTTGCCGAACGCCACGACGACGGCGCAGGTCATCGCACTTGCCGCCGCGCGTCCGCTCGACATGGTGGGCTTCTCCGCCGGCGGCGAGGGCCATCTGGGGGCGCTTGCCGCCTGCATCGCGGCGGTGCGCGCCGCTGCCGGTCCGGACCTGCTGATCATGGTCGGCGGGCCGGTGTTCCTGGCGCGCCCGGAACTGGTGCGCATGGTCGGCGCCGACGGCACCGGCGCCGATGCCGAGGCGGCGGTGCAGCGGGCCGCCTCGCTGCTGAAGTCGCGTCGCGCGGCGGCCATCGTGCCGATGCCGGTGCGCAGACGCCTACCGGCCACCGTCGTGTGATGACCGGCTTCCAGGTCTTCTCGCACTCCGCCGCACTGTTCAAGGCGCTCGGGCCGCCGATGACGGCGCAGCTCGTCGCCGCCGCTGCCGACATGGCGCTGATCATCGACCGCGCCGGCGTGGTCAAGGACCTCGCCTTCCGCAATCCACGCCTGCAGAAGGATCTGAAAAGTGCGAGCACCTGGCTGGGACGTTCCTGGATCGACCTGGTGACGATCGAGAGCCGGCCGAAGGTCGAGGCGCTGCTCGACGAGGCCACGCGCGCGCAGGGGCCGCATCTGCGCCACCTCAACCATCCCTCCGTCGAAGGTGCGGACGTGGCGATCCAATACGCCGCGGTCGGCATCGACGAGCACGGCATGATCGCCGCGTTCGGCAACGACCTGCGTCCGCTCTCGAGCTTGCAGCAGCGCCTGGTCGAGGCGCAGCAGTCGCTGGAGCGCGACTATACCAGCCTGCGCCAGGCGCAGCAGCGCTACCGGCTGCTGTTCGACACCTCGCTCGACCCGCTGATCGTGCTCGATGCGGCGACCCTGAAGATGGTCGAGATCAACGAGGCGGCGCGCGAGATCGCCGGCGCGGTCGGGTCGCGCGCCTGGTCGTTCGGGGACCTGTTCGATCCGCGCGACACCGCCGCCGTCGGCCGCTTCCTCGCCACCATGCGCGTCTCCGGCCGCGCCGATGCGCTGCGTTCGCGTCTGAAGGCGCCCGGGCGGGACGGTGCCCGCGAGATGACCCTCTCCGCCTCGCTGCTGCACGAGGACGAAGGCACGCTGCTGCTGGTGCGGCTGTCGGCGGCGACGGCGCCGGCCAACCTGAACGCCTCGACCCTGAACGGCCGCCTGCTCACCGCGCTGGAACAGGCGCCGGACGGGTTCGTGTTCACCGACGAGCATGGCACCGTGCTGGCCGCCAACGTCGCCTTCCTGAACATGGCGCAGCTCGCCTCGCTCGATCAGGCGCGCGGCCGCAGGCTCGCCGAGTGGCTCGGCCGCGCCGGCATGGAAGTCGACATGGACGTGCTGATCGCCAACCTGCGCAGCCGCGGCTCGGTGCGTCTCTACGCCACCGAGCTGCGCGGCCAGTACGGCATGGAGACCAGCGTGGAGATCTCCGCGGTCACCGTGCGCGGCTCCGAGCCGGCCGCGTACGGCTTCGCGATCCGCGACGTCGCGCGCCGGATCGCCGCGAACGACCAGCGGCAGATGCCCGATCTCGGACGCTCGCCGGAACAGCTCGTCGAGCTGATCGGACGCGTCTCGCTGAAGGACCTGGTGCGCGACGCCACCGACGTGATCGAGCGGCTCTGCATCGAGGCGGCGCTGAAGCTGTCCGGCGACAACCGCGCCTCGGCGGCCGAGATGCTGGGGCTCAGCCGGCAGAGCCTGTATGTCAAGCTGCGCCGCTACGGTCTCGGCGATCTCGACGAGATGGCCGAGGATGCGGGGATCGAATGAGCGCGCTCGCCGAGTCCGGCGGCGCTCTCGCCGGCCGCGCCGCGCCACGGCCCGCGGCCCTGCTGGCGCTGCTCAAGCCGATCACCTGGTTCGCGCCGATGTGGGCGTTCGGCTGCGGGCTGGTCTGCTCGGGGCGGCCGCTGACGGCGCATCCGCTCACCGCGCTGGCCGGCGTGCTGCTGGCCGGACCGCTGCTCTGCGGCACCAGCCAGGCGGTGAACGACTGGTTCGACCGCCACGTCGACGCCATCAACGAGCCCGACCGGCCGATCCCGTCCGGGCGGGTGCCGGGACGCTGGGGGCTGGCGCTGGCGATCGTCTGGAGCGCGCTGTCGCTGGCGGTGGCCCTCGCCCTGGGGCCCTGGGTCTCGGTGGCGGCGACGCTCGGCCTGGCGCTGGCCTGGGCATACAGCGCGCCGCCGGCACGGCTGAAGCGCAACGGCTGGTTCGGCAACCTCGCGGTCGGCCTCTGCTACGAGGGGCTGCCCTGGTTCGCGGGTGCGGCGGTGCTGCAATCCGCCATGCCCCACCCGCGCATCATCGCCGCCGCCGCCCTCTACAGCATCGGCGCGCACGGCATCATGACGCTGAACGACTTCAAATCCATCGAGGGAGACAGGCAGATGGGCATCGCCTCGCTGCCGGCGCAACTCGGCGCCGACCAAGCCTGCCGCGTCGCCTGCGCGGTGATGACGCTGCCGCAGCTCGCCATGCTGGCGCTGCTCTGTCGCTGGGGATCTCCGATCTATGCCGTCGCGGTCGGCCTGCTCGTGGTCGCGCAACTGGCGCTGATGGCGCGGCTGCTGGCCGCCCCCCGCGCGCGTGCCCCCTGGTACAACGCCACCGGGACCAGCCTCTACGTGTCCGGCATGCTCGCCGTCGCCTTCGCGTTGCGGCCATGAGTGCGGTCACGTACGACGTCGTCGTTATCGGCGGCGGCCCGGCCGGCGCCACCGCGGCGCGCAACCTCGCCCTCGCCGGACGCTCGGTGCTGCTGCTCGAGCGCGGCGGCCGCATCAAGCCCTGCGGCGGCGCGATCCCGCCGCGACTGATCTCCGACTTCGCGATCCCGGAACACCTTCTCGTCGCGCGTGCCCGCAGCGCCAGGATCGTCTCGCCGTCCAACCGCATCGCCGACATGCCGATCGACAGCGGCGGCTTCGTCGGCATGGTCGATCGCGAGCATTTCGACGCCTGGCTGCGCGACCGCGCCGGGGAGGCCGGGGCCGAGCGGCTCTGCGGCCGCTTCGAGCAGCTCGGCCGCGATGCCGACGGCACCGCGCTGGTGCAGGGCGTCGCCGCGGGCAAGCCGTTCAGCCTGCGCGCGCGCTGCGTGGTCGGCGCCGACGGCGCCCGCTCCGCCGTCGCCAGGCAGGCGATCCCGGGCGCGGATCGGATGCGCTACGTGTTCGCCTATCACGAGATCATCCGCTCGCCGGCACGCGACGATTTCGACGGCAGCCGCTGCGACGTCTACTACCGCGGTGCCCTGTCGCCGGACTTCTACGGCTGGGTGTTCCCGCACGGCGACACCACCAGCGTCGGCCTCGGCAGCGCGCACAAGGGCTTCTCGCTGCGCCGCGCCACCGACGCGCTGCGCGTGGCGGCCGGATTGACCGAGGCGCAGACGCTGCGTCGCGAGGGCGCGCCGATCCCGATGAAGCCGCTGAAGCGGTGGGACAATGGCCGCGACGTGGTGCTCGCCGGGGACGCCGCCGGCGTCGTCGCGCCCGCCTCCGGCGAGGGGCTGTACTACGCGATGACCGGAGGCGCGCTCGCCGCCGAGGCGGCCGACGCGTTCTGCGCCAGCGGCCACCCGCGTGCCCTGCGCCTGGCGCGCCGCCGCTTCATGCGCGCGCACGGCCAGGTGTTCCTCATGCTCGGGATCATGCAGCGCTTCTGGTACATGAATGACGGCCGCCGCGAGCGGTTCGTCTCGATCTGCCGCGACGCCGACGTGCAGCGGCTCACCTGGGCCGCCTACATGACCAAGGAGCTCGTGCGCGCGAAACCCGTCGTGCATCTGCGTATCTTCGCCAAGAACATGCTGCATCTCACCGGCCTGCTGCCGACATGACCCGGCCGGCGATCGTCGCCGTCGTCGCGGCGATCCTGGTGCTCGGCCTGGGCGGCGCGCTGACCCGGATCGGCGCCTGGTATAGCGCGCTGAGGAAGCCCTCCTGGCAGCCGCCGGACTGGCTGTTCGCCCCGGCCTGGACTCTGATCGGGGCGCTGACCGCCTGGGCCGGCGTGCTCGTCTGGACGTCGCTGCAGACCCCGGCCGAGCGCGGCACGCTGATCGCGCTGTTCGCGCTCAACGGCGTGCTCAACGTCGGCTGGAGCGTGCTGTTCTTCACATCACAGCGGCCGGACTGGGCCCTATACGAGGTGGCGCTGCTCTGGCTGTCGATCCTGCTGCTGATCCTGTTCGCGGCCCCGCGCGCGCCGTTCTCGGCGTGGCTGCTGTCGCCCTACCTCGCCTGGGTGTCGTTCGCGGCATTCCTCAACCTCACCATCGTGCGGCTGAATGCGCCGTTCCGAAGCTCCTGATCGGAAACCGTCATGAACCTGGTCGACGCGCGCGCCTCCATCGCGGAACAAGCCAGTGTGGCGCTCGAGCGTCTGGTCTCGGTGCCGTGTCACCGGCCGTCGCTGCCGCTTGCCGTGGGCACGCGCGGATCGCCGCTGGCGCTGACGCAGACGCGCGGCTTCCTCGCCGCGATCGCCCGGCTCTGCCCGCGCATGCGCGAGATGGACGTGTTCCGCGAGCACGTGATCCGCACCACCGGCGATGCGGTGCAGGATCGGCCGCTCGCCGATCTCGGCGGCAAGGGCCTGTTCGCCAAGGAGATCCACGAGGCGCTGGCCGAACGCCGGATCGACCTCGCCGTGCACAGCCTGAAGGACCTGGAGACGGAACTGCCGCCCGGCATCGTGCTCGCCTGCACGCTCCGTCGCGAGGATCCGCGCGACGCGCTGATCCTCAGTGACGCGTGCGAGGCCGCAGGCAGCGACGACCCTTATGCCGGCCTGCGTCGCGGTGCGCGCATCGGCACCGCCTCGGTGCGTCGGCAGGCGCAATTGCTGCACGCGCGTCCCGACCTGAAGGTCGGCATGCTGCGCGGCAACGTGCAGTCGCGGCTCGACAAGATCCGGCACGGGGTCTGCGACGCCAGCCTGCTCGCACTCGCCGGGCTGCGCCGACTCGGGCTGGAGAGCGAGGCGTCGGTGGTGCTCGATCCGGCGGTGATGCTGCCGGCCGGCTGCCAGGGCGTCGTCGGCATCACGGTGCGCGCGGAATCGACCGAACTGCGCACCCTGCTGAAGACCATCGAGGACGAGGCCTCGCGCATCACCGCCACGGCGGAACGCGCGCTGCTGCAGACGCTGGACGGCTCCTGCCGTTCCCCGATCGGCGCCTACGGCGAGATGCGGATGGATGGCGGCGTGCGGCTGACCGGACTGGTGGCGCGCGCGGACGGCACGTTCCTGCTGCGACGCAGCCTCGACGGCAGCGCGGACGATGCGGCGCGGCTGGGAGCGGAATTGGCACGCTCGCTGCGCAAGGACAGCCCGGGCGATATTTTTGCCTGAGGCAAAGATCAGGGCTCTGCCCTGAACCCGTCGGGGCCTCCAGGCCCCGGACCCCGTTCTTCAGTGGCAGCCGAAGCGGATGTCGGAAATGCTTTCGATGACGTCCGCCAGCTTTTCCTTGTCGAACGGTTCCGCAGGCGTGTGGCCGGAAAGGCGGTTCTGCACGTCGCTCAGGACCTCGACCGCATGCCTGGTGTCGTCATCGATGTCGGGCCGGTTGGCTTCGGGCATCAGATAGAGCAGCAACAGCGTGTGCGTATCGATGCCGGCAGGATCGAGCAGATCGTGGATTTCCGAAGTTTCGGACCTGGCATTCCCGGTCGGCGAAAGAGCAGGGTCGTTCGGCAGGTCCTTGCGTGCAAGCATCCTGTCACTCCGTCGGCACGTTGGTTTACTTCTGCTTCGACAGTGCTCAAATCATCGGATTGAAAGACGTCGCATTTTTTATTCGGCCGACCCAATCGTGAAGGTCTCCGCCTACCGAAATTGATACTGCACTATCGCTGACGGGCAATGATCAAATTCCCGGCATCGGCTCTCTCGCGATGAACTTTCTGCGCTGCACAACAAGATCTTTCATTCCGCCGCGGTGTGGCCGGCGCCGCCCGCATCCCGGACGCCATACTCCTCGCGCAACGAGGCGTGCAGGCGGACGTCATGACGAGCCGACCGACGCGCGGAGAAAGACCTGGGCAGGCTGCATGCCAGCAGGACCAGGCGGCGGCCCTGCGGCACGACGCAGCGCGGCGCGTGCAGGTAGGCCGGCCCGGCACGCAGGATGCGCCGGCCGATCTCTCGATACACCGCGGCCGCCGCCCCGATCGCCAGACGCGGCCGCCACGACAGGTAGGCGAGCCCGCGCTCGCCGCTCGCATAGTACCGGTCGGCCAAGGCCAGCACGCGCTCGACCGCGGCGAACACGCTGTCCGGCGTCAGGCCTGACCCGGCCAGCCAGCTCGCCGGCAGGTAGACCCGGTCGCGACGCGCGTCCTCGGCCACGTCACGAGCGATGTTGGTCAGCTGCATGGCGATGCCGAGATCCAGCGCGTGCGGGGCGCCGCGCCGGTCGGTGACGCCGAGCAGCCGGCACATCAGCAGCCCGACGGTGCCGGCGGCGCCGTAGGCATAGCGCAGCAGGGCGGCCTCGTCGGCGATCCGCACCGGGCCGAGATCGCCGATCATGGTGTCGATCAGCCGGGCGGCGATCGCCGGATCCAGCCCGAGCCGGGATGCGAGTGCCAGGAAGCCGGCAATCGCCGGGTCGCTGGTCGCCCCGTCGAGCACGGCGCGACGCGCCTCCCGCAGCGCCTGGCGGGCCTGGCCGGCGTCGAGGGCGGTGTCGGCGAGATCGTCGACATGGCGGCAGAAGGCGTACAGCTCGGCGGCATCCTCGAGAACACCGCGCGGCAGCAAGGTGCCGGCCAGCCGGAACGTGCGGCCGTGCCGGCTCAACGTGGCGAGCGGCGTGGCGCCGGCGGCAGTGCGGGTGCGCACGCTCACGGCTCGTTCCGCTGCACCGTCTGATCCATCCGCAGCAGCTGCTCGACCACCTTGGCGG
>CAXUCM010000020.1:0-20299 GCA_964249315.1 uncultured Acetobacteraceae bacterium
TGCCCTGGACCCGCTCAAGGCTCGCCTTGAGAATCCGTTTGTTTTAAATGGGTTTCCAGAGGCGGGCCTTTGGCGGGATCGAGCCGCGAAGCGGATCGATGGGCGGAGCCCCAACCTTGA
Organism: uncultured Acetobacteraceae bacterium; assembly: GCA_964249315.1. Taxonomy (GTDB): domain Bacteria; phylum Pseudomonadota; class Alphaproteobacteria; order Acetobacterales; family Acetobacteraceae; genus Lichenicoccus. Next base: position 121 of record CAXUCM010000020.1, read on the forward strand.
CCCTCGGCCTCGGAGCGAGAGCGGATGAACGACGAAGAAACCCTGTCGGCGGCGGCCCACGCGCTGGCACGATTGCGAGCGCAGGGACTGACCGCGGTGACCGCGGAGAGCTGCACCGGCGGTCTGGTGGCGGCCGCGCTGACGCATCATCCGGGCAGCTCCGACGTCATGATGGGCGGCTTCGTCACCTACTCGAATGCTTTGAAACATCAGCTTCTCGGCGTCCCGATGGCGCTGTTCGATCAGGTGGGTGCGGTCAGCGAGGCGGTGGCACTCGCCATGGTCGAGGGCGCGGTGACGCGTTCCGGTGCGCGTTGCGCCGTCTCGATCACCGGGATCGCCGGGCCTGGCGGCGGCAGCCCGGACAAGCCGGTCGGCCTGGTCTGGCTCGGCACGTCACGTGTCGGACGTGGCAGCAACGCCGAGCGCCACGTCTTTGCCGGCGATCGCGAGCAGGTGCGCGGCCAGGCCACGGCAACGGCTCTGGCACTCCTGGCAAGGCTCGCCGACTGACGGCTCAGGCGTCGACGGCCTTGCGCACATGGCGCTGCGCGATATTGAACGCGTGGATCTGGTCGGCAGTGACGAAGCCGGCATGACCGGTATCGATCTCGCCGAAATGACGTACCACCCGAGACCACCCGGCCCGACGAGCCTGGTCCAGCGTCAGTCTGCCGTCGTTGCTGGTGTTCGCCGCGCGGAAATGCTCGGCCAGGCCGGTATAGTGGCGATGCGGAGCGTCGACCACGGGCTCGGCGATCATCATCGGCAACACGGCCGCGTCGGCCGGACGGGAAGGCCCGGAGGCGAGCGAGGTGGCGAAGGTCAGCAGGCTCGTCACGGCAAGAGCGGCGCCGGCATTCCAGATCAACGGCATGACAAGGTTTTCCTCGTGATCCTGGGCGCGTCCCCGAGGGGCCGCGCCCAGTCGTGGCCAATCAGAGCGAAGCGCCCCGGCTGACGACATTAGATCACGCAGTCGTTACCCTATTATGAACGTCAACACGAAATCTTGAGGGAACTTGAGACGAGTCTTACTTTGGTGTCGGGGCTGGCGGTGGCGTCGTGATCGGAGGCGCGTTCGACGGCATGGCCGAGCCCATCGAACCGGACGAGGGCGGCGTCATACCGGTGCCGGGAGCGGTCATGGCGCCACCGGAGGGCGGCGTCATCATACCGCTCGACGACGGCATCATCGCGCCGGATGCGGGTGTCGTGGAGGATGCCGGCGTGGCGTTGCCCTTGGCGTTCTGCAGGCTTTGCTCGTTGAGCTTCTCGGTCTCCGCGTCACCGCTCGACTTCTTCATCATGCCGTGCTTGCCGTGCATCATGTGGTGGTGGTGATGCATCGGCTTGGCGTCGTCGGCGGCAGCCGGACGTGCTGTCGCGAGGATCGCGGAACACATCGCAGCGCCGAGAATGGTCGCGGTGACACTGGACTTCATCTTGACTTCCTTCATTGCCGTTGGCCGGAGCAGGGTTGGCTCGAACCGCACCGGTTGCAAGCGCGGCCTCGCGGCGTGATCGAGGTGCCGGTGAAACGACAATCTTGCGTGACGGTTCCGCAACAGCGGCACAAATCCGCCGCCTGGCGCCTCAGGCCTTGAGCAGCGCGGCGCCCGGCACCGGGGGTCCGTACACGTCTCGGGCACGGCGCAGGAAGGCGCGCACCATCAGACGCACCGACTCGTTGAACACCGCGCCGATCGCTGCCTGAAGCAGACGCGAGCGGAATTCGAACTCGACGAAGAAGTCGACCTGGCAGCCTTTCGGATCCGGCGTGAACGTCCACTTGTTGTTCAGGTAACGGAACGGACCGTGCTCGTAGCGAACATGTGCCGAACGCGGACGATCGAGTTCGACCCGGCTGGTGAAGCTTTCCCGGAACGGACCGAAGCCGATGCTCAGGTCGGCGACCAGTTCGAAGGCGGAGCGGGTGCGCACCTTGGCGCCGACGCACCAGGGCAGGAACTCGGGATAGCGATCGACGTCCGCCACCAGGTCGAACAGCTGCTCCGGCGTGTAGGCGATCAGCCGGCGCTCGGCGTGGGTCGGCATCAGGCCGCGACCCCGGAGGCCGCGACTTCCGGGCCGCGGCGAGCCGCGCGCGCTGCACGCAAGGCGGCGAAATCCTCGTCCGCGTGGTAGGACGAGCGCGTCAGCGGCGTGGCGCTCACCTGCAGGAAGCCTTTCGCGCGCGCCATGCCGGCATAGTCGTCGAACTCGTCGGGCGTGACGAAGCGGTCGACGGCGGCGTGCTTGACGCTCGGCTGCAGGTACTGGCCGAGGGTGAGAAAATCGACCTCGGCCACGCGCAGGTCGTCCATCACCTGCAGGATCTCCAGCCGCTGCTCGCCGAGCCCGACCATCAGGCCGGACTTGGTGAAGATCGTCGGATCGAGCTGCTTGACCCGGTCGAGCAGTCGCAGCGACTGGAAGTAGCGTGCACCCGGCCGGATCGTCGGATACAGCCGCGGCACCGTCTCGAGATTGTGGTTGAACACGTCCGGGCGGGCGGCGACGACGCGCTCGAGGGCCGCCGGCTTGCGCAGGAAGTCCGGCGTCAGGATCTCGATCGTGGTGCCGGGTGCGGCCGTCCGGACCGCCTCGATGACGCGGGCGAAATGTCCGGCGCCGCCATCGGCGAGATCGTCGCGGTCGACCGAGGTGATGACCACGTGGCGCAGACCCAGCGTTGCCACCGCGTGCGCGACGCGGCCGGGCTCGCCCTCGTCGAGCGCGTCCGGCTGGCCGGTGCGAACGTTGCAGAACGAGCAGGCCCGCGTGCACACCTCGCCCATGATCATCATGGTGGCGTGCCGCTTCGACCAGCATTCACCGATGTTCGGGCAGGCCGCCTCCTCGCAGACCGTGACCAGCTTCTGCTCGCGCATCAGCGCCCGGGTCTCGTGGTAGATCGGATGGGTCGGCGCGCGCACCCGGATCCAGTCCGGCTTGCGCTGGATCGGATTGTCCTGGCGATGCGCCTTTTCGGGATGGCGCGGACCTTCACGGGCCGTCCCGGAAGTCCGATGATCGATCAACAGCCGGGTGGACATGCAGCGCGCCTTGGAGATCCGCGGGCAGAGCGCCCGTGCGAGAGATGGAACCCCGGATAGCGCCCGTCAACATCGGCGCGTCTCGGGCAGCCTCCTCGCGTCAGGGCGAACGCGCCAGCAGGCTGCCGACCCGGCCGACCAGGCCCGCCACACCCCGCCGCCACCATCCCGTGCGATCACGGGAGGATGAGGCGACAAGGTGCCGGCGCGGGCGCCGGACGTAACGTACGCGGATCCGCGTATCGAACAGCGGAAACCGCAGCGTCGTCTCGATGGTGCGGTAGTCCAGCGGCGGATCGGCCCAGCCGACCTCGCCGCTCGGCAGCCGGTGGAACATCGCGTCGAGCAGGATCGGCCGCGCGGCACGCCGGGTGCGTCCCGGCTTGACGAGGCCCCCGTCCGGCTTGCCTGAGCGGCGCGGCGAATGGGCGAGTTGCAGGCCGCGCACCGAGGGCTGGCCCGCCGTCGCGGCCTCGATCACGCGGTGCAGTACGAGATCCTCACGGATCAGGCCGTCGACGAGATGCCGTTCCTGCCGGTCGAGCTGATTCCACCGGAAGAACGGCGTGGAGACGTTGCGCCAGGGCGGCGCCGGGACCGACCAGCGCTGCTCGCGCCACTGGTCCAGCCGCGCCGCATCGATCACCTCGACGTCGCCGGCGGCGAGCAGGTCGAGCGCGCTCTCGGCGGTGCCGTCGCCGAGGAAGTGACAGATCAGGTCGCGCGGGATCACCCGGCCATCTCGCGTCATGCGCGGCAGCAGCGCGCGCCGCTGCTGCCCGGACAGGCGCGAGAATGGCAGCTTCACGGCGAGCAGCTCGGCCCAGCGTTGCGTATCCGGCCTGGTGAAGTCGGGATCGGCATCGAGCACGGTCAGGATGTAGTTCATGTAGGACAGCACTAGCGCTCGGGGCGGCCGTACGCTGGTCCAGACGCAGTCGCCGAACCGGACCAGCCTGGCATCGACGGCGGAGCGCAAGCTGTAGTGCCCGCTGACATGGATCGCTTCGTGCCGGGGAATGCCGCGGCAGATGTCGGCGACGTCGTCGAGGAAGGCGCGGCCGCTGCACCAGGCCGTGCCGAGCGCGTTGTGCGGAACGGTGCAGGCCTGCATGGCGAGCGTCTCGCCGAGCGAGGTGCCCCCACATCGCGGCACGTGAACGAAGAAGCGGCGCGGCTTGTCGGGAAAGGCGCCGAGCAGGCTCGGCACGATCTCGGACTGGAACTCGGCGCCGAGCAGCAGCGAGGCGAAATGCGAGCGCGGCTCGAACGCCGCCTCCGCCAGGCCCGAATAGTGCAGCTCCTCGGGCAGCCGGCCGAGCACCGCGTGTGCGACCTGCTGCGGGGTGACGCCGCTCCAGTCCACCCGCTCCAGGAGCCGTTCCAGCGGTTCCACCCGATCCAGCAAGGCAAGCAGTTCGAACGTCTCGCGAAGCGTCCTCGGGGGCGACAGCACGTTGAACCCAACTCCTCCAGGCCTGACTTGCGATCGTAACATGCGCATGCCGGTTTGCACGCGGCGGCACGCGCGTCTAGGCTCGAACCATGCGTCCCCCGCTGCCGACCGAGCTTTCGCTTCATGCCTCGCGCGACCCGATCTCGGTGCAGAGCGAGCGGCTCGATGCGCTGCTCGAGCAGTTCGGCGCGCGGTCGCGCGCGGCTGCCCGCCGCTACGGTCTGACTGCCGCACTGGCCGCGATCCTGGTGGTCGCCTTCGGCGTCTGGGGCTTCCGCTTCGAGACCAACACCCGGGTGATGCCGGTGCCGCACGCCGGGGCCGTGCCGCGCCGGGCGCCGATGGTGACCTACGTGATCCCGGTGCGACCGGCGGATTGAGCCGGATCCGAGGGCTTGATGGGGTGGTCCGTTCCGGCCGGTGAGACCGGCCAGCGCATGACATGGCCGGGAGGAAGGAAGCTCCTCGCGTTGGTGGCTGAACCCGAGGCGGTGCAGGCACCAGGACGCTGCCCTGGGCCCGCTCGAGGCCCAGCCTTGAGAGTCCATTTTAACTGTAGTGCGAGTGCGTCGAATGACCGACCGTGACGAGGAGCTCCACGCGATCCGTGAGATACAGGACGAGCTCATCCAGATACAGACGCTCATGGCCGACAGTGCGCTGATCCTGGAACGGATCATCGCGAACCTCGAACCGCCGAAAGAAGAGAGAAAATCGGGCTTGAACGAGCCGTCATCGACGCGGCGCGACTGAGGGCCGTCTTCGCACGCGCTGGCGTCCCGTAGGGGATTCGAACCCCTGTTACCGCCGTGAGAGGGCGGTGTCCTAGGCCTCTAGACGAACAGGACGTGGCCGGCCGTGCTCTTAGAGCACAGCCTCGCCATACGCAAGGCGGCGGCGACGGTCACCGGGTCAGCCGCAACGAGGCCACGATCCGGCGCGACACGGTATCCCAGACCAGCAGGCGATCGGCCGTGCCGCCGCCGCTCAGCGTCACCGCGAGCCGCGTGTCGGACTGGCGCGTGACCGCGACGATCCGCGTGCCCGTCGGCTGCTCGAGCGACAGCATCGGCGCCGATATCGCGGGAGCGTCCGCGTCCGGTCGGGGGCGGTGGGCGGCTCGCTGCACCACGGTCGCGATCACCACGGCCGTGCCGAGCAGGATCATCACCGCCATCACCACCACCGCGACGAGCAAGACCCTGGTTCCGCGCATCCGTCCCCCTTCCGACGAGCCGCGCCGGGCCTCGGCCATTCTTGCGCGCGGCTTTTTCCGCTAAGCCGGGGCGATGACGGATCCGCCGTTCCACATCATCGCCGGAGCCGACCAGGCTGGCCAGCGCACCGACCGGTTCCTGGCGGACGCCATCGGCACGTCATCGCGCTCCCGCGTCAAGGCCCTGATCCAGGCCGGCCAGGTGCTGCGTGACGGCCACGCGCTGCGCGAGGCGGCCGATCCGGTCCGTGCCGGCATGCGCTACACCGTGATCGTGCCCGCCGCTGTCGCCGCCGTGCCGGCCGCGCAGGCGATCGCGTTGAGCATCCTGTTCGAGGATGCCGAGCTGATCGTGCTCGACAAGCCGGCCGGCCTGGTGGTGCATCCGGCTCCCGGCAACGCCGACGGCACCCTGGTCAACGCCCTGATCGCACGTTACGGCGACACCTTGCCCGGCATCGGCGGCGAGCGCCGACCGGGCATCGTGCACCGGCTCGACAAGGACACCTCCGGCATCATGGTGGTGGCGAAGACCGAGCGCGCGCTCGCCGGCCTGTCGGCGGACTTCGCCGCCCGTCGCATCGAGCGCGCCTATCTCGGGCTGTGCTGGGGCATGCTGGCGCCGGCTTCCGGCGAGTTCGACGGGCCGATCGGCAGGGATCCGCGCGACCGCAAACGCATGGCCGTGGTCGCTCGCGGCGGCAGGGCGGCCCTCACGCGCTACCGCACGCTGCAGGTGCTGCATGGCGCCGCCAGCCTGGTCGAGTGGCGCCTCGCGACGGGCCGCACCCATCAGATCCGCGTGCATGCCGCGCATTCCGGTCATCCGCTGCTGGGCGACCCGGTCTATCTGCGCCGGGTGCCGGCAGCGTCCCGGTTGCTGCATCCGCCGGCACGGCGCGCGGCGCTGGATTTCGCGCGGCAGGCGCTGCACGCGGCCAGCCTCGGCTTCGTGCATCCCGCCACCGGCGAGGCACTCCGCTTCGAGACGCCGCCGCCGGCCGACTTCCACGAACTGCAAATGTGCATTGCAGCAAATTCAGAAGCTTGTTCTTGACCGGACCGGAGCGGTCCTGTATGCATCGCATCAATTCCGACGAGCGGGCGCCCGCCGGTCTGGACGTCCTGGGGGACCTCGCCGCGCCGGGGGGTATCTCAGGGACGTGATGTCCTCACCTGCGCCCAACCTGAACCGGACGTGCAACCCGCCTGCGACCGCGCCGTAAGGGCGTCGAGGGTTCGCTGAAGTTTCAGACGAAAGGAGCCTGAACGTGGCCTCTGCCGTCCTTAATGTTGGTCCTGAAGGTAACCTGTCCCGGTACCTCCAGGAAATCCGCAAGTTTCCGATGCTGGCTCCGGAAGAGGAGCTAAGCCTGTCCAAGCGCTGGCGCGACAGTGAAGACACCGAGGCCGCGCACACGCTCGTCACCTCGCATCTGCGTCTCGTCGCCAAGATCGCGATGGGCTATCGCGGCTACGGCCTGCCGATCAGCGAGCTGATCAGCGAGGGCAATGTCGGCATGATGCAGGCGGTGAAGCGGTTCGACCCGGACCGTGGCTTCCGCCTCGCCACCTACGCGATGTGGTGGATCCGCGCCGCGATCCAGGAATACATCCTGCATAGCTGGTCGCTGGTGAAGATGGGTACGACCGCGGCGCAGAAGAAGCTGTTCTTCAACCTGCGTCGGCTCAAGGGCCAGATGCAGGCCATCGAGGACGGCGATCTGCATCCCGAGCAGGTCGGTTCGATCGCCAAGGCGCTCTCCGTCTCGGAGACGGACGTGATCAACATGAACCGCAGGCTGGCAGCGCCCGATCATAGCCTGAACGCACCGGTGCGTGCGGATAGCGAGGGCGAGTGGCAGGATTGGCTGATCGACGAGAGCGACAGCCAGGAGACCATGCTCGCCGAGCACGAGGAGTTCTCCGGCCGCAAGGCGCTGCTCGGACAGGCGCTGCATACGCTGAACGAGCGGGAGCGTCACATCCTGATCGAGCGTCGTCTCAAGGAGGAGCCGGCGACCCTCGAAGACCTCTCCCAGGTCTACAACATTTCGCGCGAGCGGGTGCGTCAGATCGAGGTGCGGGCGTTCGAGAAGCTGCAGAAGGCAATGAAGGCCCAGGTCTCGACGCGTCGTCTCGGCAGCAAGGTCGGACTCGAGCAGGCGGCCTGATGGCGGCGAGGTCCGCCTGAGCTGCAGGGCTCAGGCGGAGGGACCCGTCTCGTCAGGGATCTCCCATTCGGTTCGTATGGCCAGGAGCGTTCCCTCGAGCGCCTTGATACGGGCCGCGATCCTTCGGCTGGTCAGGAAAGCCGCGGTGAGGCAGCAGGCCTCATCAAGCAGCCAGCCGCAACCGCCGAACAGCCAGGCGGTCGGCAAGGTCGTCGGCTGGGTCAGGATCTGCAGCGCCGCTTGCAGGTTCCGGTCGCTCGTCAGGAAGGCGGCGGCAGGCGTCATCGCGCCAGCAAGCGAGAACAGCGAAATGGTGCGGGTCAGGGCGTGACCGGGCGTACGGTCCGCGACAAGCGCGAACAGGGCAGGCGCGAACAGGCCGGCCAGCAACAGTGCCGCCCCTGGCGAGAGCATCAGAAGCATGCCGGCCGCCATTCCATGCCACCATTTCCAGCCGCCTGGTCCCCACCCGCCGGCCGGCCTTGGTCGCGATCGTGCCGGTGGCTTCGCCCTGCGCGTCATCAGGCCAGGACGCTCAACAGCAACATCGCCATGACGCAGAGGATGCCGGCGGCCGAGGCGGTCTCACGTGCGGCCCGCCGGGTCGCCTCGACCCGCTGCGACGTGGATCGCTCCTGTTCGGCCAAGGCGGCGCGGATCGCATCCACCTCGACGGACGCCTGCTCGCGGGCACCCTCGTCCTGCTGCCGGGACGCGCTGTTGCCGACCAGCAGGAACATCGCCGCGAGGTCCCCCCGGCCGGCGCCGTCGCGAAGCTGATCGAGCTGCCGCTGCCTCCGGGTCACTCCTGGCCAATCCTGCAGGAGCGGCTCCAGTCGCGGACCCAGGCTGGCGCCGATGCGCGGCAGCGGTCCCGGCTGGATCAACGTCTGGCAACGCGCCAGCACCGACAGCTCGCGCATCGCTTCCGCATGCGTCCCGGAAGCGGCGACCGCGTCGCCGGACGGATCCTCCAGCCGTGCATCCAGGAAGGCGAGGATGTGCGGATCGAGCAGCGGGGTGCCCCCGAGCCTCTCCAGGGTCGCGATCAACGCTGCCGGATCCATGATCGGTGCGCCGGAGAGCTTCGGCGACGCGCAGGGAAGATAGGGATTGAGCACGTAGGCAATCTGCAGCAGCGCGGTTCTGGCGGCATCCGGGTCCTGCGGCCGCAACAGGCGCAAGGCGGGCATCGGGCCGGTCTGTTCGGGTCGCCCTGGCCGCAACTGGCGCCAGCGCAGAGCGCCGCCACGTACCAGCAGGAACTCCAGCAGCGCCTGCGCTTCCGCCGGCGGCAGCAGCGATGGCGGCTGCAGACTGCCGGCGAGGATGGCTCCGAGCGCATCCGGCCACATCCAGCAGCCGCGCCAGAACAGCGGCGCCAGCGGGTCCAGCACTGCGACCAGGCGCATCAGGCTGTTGTCGTTGATCCGCACGGATGATGCGGGCGGCCGTGCCGAGCCGGTGCGGGCCTCGCCGAGCAGTTCCTCCTGCCGCACCTCCTCGATGACCGCGGCGAGCGCGCCATCTTCGGCGCTGCGCCGCAGCCACTGCTCGATCGCGCCTTGACGCAAGAGCTGCATCGCCTCGGCCGGCTGCTCGGCACAACACAGCGCCAGCATGCGACGGTTCCAGGCGAGCTGCTCGCCGACCGCGATCGGCCGCGCGGCCCGCAGGATGCTGCGCTGGCCGCCGCGTCGCGCATGAATGCCATCGAGGTTGGCCAGCGAGGCCGGGGTCGGTCGCGCCAGCGGATCATCCGACAGCATGGCACGCAGGATCTCCTCGAAGCCCCGCTGCAGCCGCGACGATCCGATCAGCGCGGCATGGCTGCCATATTCGAGCTTGTGACGGATGATCTCGCGCGCCTCCATCCCGTCGAGCGGGACCGCGCCGGTCCACAGCGCCAGCAGCACCACCCCGAGCGCGTAGACATCGTCGGCGATGCCGCCGTCGCCACGTGCCGCAGGCGCACAAAGTGCGGATTCCGGCGGCTCGAACACCACCGGCTGATGCAGGGCGGCAGGCGCGGCCCAGCACGGTCCGAGGACCACGCTCTTGCCGGAGGCCGCCACGAACAGGTTGTCGGGCCGGATCGCCCGGTGCGTCAGGCCGGTGGCCTGCATTTGATCGAGCGCCAGCGCCACCGGGCGAAGCACGTGGGTCAGCAGCCCGTTGCCGCTCCATGGCGCCGACAGCGACGCCAGCGACGGCCCGGGCGGTGCGTCCGTGATCATCCAGTAGGCCGATCCCGCGACGCCATGCGCGAGCGGGGACATCATGGCTTCATGGTGGAACTGCGCGAATGCCGGCAGGCGTGCGCGCGCCGGCGCGCCGGCTTCGGTATGCAGGGCGACCAGGTCGCCGGCGAGGCCGCGGCGATCCTGGGCGGTGAAGCACGGATGACCGCCGAGCGAGCCGCGCGGCGTTCCGGGCAGGATCCGGAATCGCTCGCCGAGCAGCAGCGCCTCGCCCGCCGCCGGCGCCGGGGACGTGGTCTGCCTGCCTGCGGCCATGCGCACCCTCCCGACCCCGAAGCGGCTGCATCGTGCCGGTGAAAGGTTAAAACTCCCTTGATGCTCGCGGTGACGGAACGCGGCTTAGGGCGCGGCCGTGGACCGGCTCAAGGCTCAGCCTTGAGGATCCATTCGTGATCAGTCCACGAACGGATCGCGCATGAGGATGGTGTCGTCCCGGTCCGGGCTGGTGGAGAGCAGGGTCACCGGCGCCTCGACCAGTTCCTCGATCCGGCGCACGTACTTGATCGCCGACGCCGGCAGCTCCGCCCAGGAGCGGGCGCCGCGTGTGGTCTGCTGCCAGCCCGGCATGGTCTCGAACACCGGCTCGATCCGCGACTGCGCCGCGGGTGCCGCCGGCAGGTGGCGCACCGGCGCGCCGTCGAGGCGGTAGCCGGTGCAGATCCGGATTTCCGGCAAGCCGTCGAGCACGTCGAGCTTGGTCAGGGCAAGGCCGTTGATGCCGCCGACGCGCACCGCGCGGCGGACCAGCACCGCGTCGAACCAGCCGCAGCGGCGCGGCCGGCCGGTGACCGTGCCGAACTCGTGGCCGCGCTGTCCGAGCAGCTGCCCGGTCGCATCGAACAGCTCGGTCGGGAACGGGCCGGCGCCGACGCGGGTCGAGTAGGCCTTGGCGATGCCGAGCACGAAGCCGACGCTGGAGGCGCCCACCCCGCTGCCGGTCGCGGCGTTGGCGGCGACCGTGTTGCTGCTGGTGACGTAGGGATAGGTGCCGTGATCGACGTCGAGCATCACCGCTTGCGCGCCCTCGAACAGGATGCGGCGGCCGGCACGCTTGGCATCGTCGAGCAGCTCCCAGACGGTATCGGCGTAGGGCAGGATGCGTGGCGCGAGACGGGCCAGCCAGTCGCCCAGCGCGGCCTTCTCGAAGGTCTCGGCACCCAGCCCGCGCAACAGGGCATTGTGGTGCAGCAGCAGCTCGTCCAGCTTCCAGTCCAGCGTGGCCGGCTCGGCCAGGTCGCAGACCCGGATCGCGCGGCGGGCGACCTTGTCCTCGTAGGCGGGGCCGATACCGCGCCCGGTGGTGCCGATGCGCCGATCGCCGCGGGCGAGCTCGCGGGCGCGGTCCAGCGCGCCGTGCAGCGGCAGGATCAGGGTGGCGTTCTCGGCGATGCGCAGCGTGTCCGGTCCGACCGCGAGTCCCTGGGCGCGCACCCGGTCGATCTCGTCGAGCAGCGCCTCGGGGTCGATCACCACGCCGTTGCCGATGATGCCGGTCTTGCCGCGCACCAGCCCGCTCGGCAGCAGCGACAGCTTGTAGGTCTGGTTGCCGACCACCAGCGTGTGTCCGGCGTTATGGCCACCCTGGAAGCGCACCACGATGTCGGCCCGGCTGGCCAGCCAGTCGACGATCTTGCCCTTGCCCTCGTCGCCCCATTGCGCCCCGATCACGGTGACGTTGGACATGCTCAGCGCTCCTGCGCGGCGGCCGCGACCGGGCTGCCGTCCTTCAGAAAATGGGTGCAGCCGAGGCGGATCGCCTCGTTGCGGGGGCTCTCGACCGCGGCCAGGCCGCCGACGGTGGCGAAGCCCCGGATGCGCCATGAGGCGGCGAGCGCTGCGTCGCAATCATGCGGCACGAACAGGCGCGGTCGCAGCGGATGCGGCGGCACGGCACGCAGGATTGCCTCCGGGCGCAGCGTCAGCCCGCAGGCCGGCTCGTCGCCGCCGCTGCGATAGCGGCCGCCGCGGCCGAGTTCCTCATGCCGGCCGGGCGCGTACACCGTCACGCACAGACCGGTATGGTAGCGCCAGCCGCGAAACTCGATCGGATCGATGGTCAGGCGAAGATCCGGCGCGCGGGCGCTGATCGCCGCCACGCTGGCGGCCAGGCGTTCGGTCAGCCGGCGGGCGTCGGGGGAGAGCCGCGCCGCCTGCAGCACCGCGAGCGCCCGCGGCGCCGCCCCGGCGCCGAGCAGCAGTTCGGTCAGCGTGCCGGCCAGTGCTCCGCCGTGGCGGGCGACGCCGGCGGCGTCCTTGCGGTCGAGCGCCCGCATCAGGGTAGGACGCGCATCGGCCGGCACGCCCGCCTCCTCGATCAGCGTCGGCGCCAGCGTCGGCAGGGTCAGGTCGAAGCTGAACCGCGCGAGCCCGACGGCGAGCAGCGCCTCGGCGCCGAGGGCGATGATCTCGGCATCGGCCTCGGGGCAGTCCGGACCGATCAGCTCGATGCCGGCCTGCGACACCTGCCGGTCCCCGATCAGCGCGCCGCCCGGCTGCGCCTGCGCGCACATCCCGGCATAGGACAGGCGCAGCGGACGCGGCGCGTGCAGCAGGCGCGTCGCCGCGATCCGGGCGACCTGCGGCGTCATGTCCGGACGCAGCCCCATCATCCGGTGCGTCGCCGGGTCCATCAGCCGGTAGGTCTGCTCGGCGACGGCCGCACCCGAGCCGGACAGCAGTCCGTCCTCGAACTCCAGCAGCGGCGGCTTGACCCGCTCGTAGCCGTAGCCGGCGAACACCGCCATCAGCGCCTCCACCGAGAGCGCCTCCGTCTCGGCATCCGGCGGCAGCAGGTCGCGCAGGCCGGCGGGGAGCAGCGCCAGGTTCGGGAGATCGTCGGTCATGACGCCGGCTGCCGGCCGGCGACGCGGCCGCGCGTCGCCTGCGGCGCCCAGTCGAGCCAGGGCAGCAGCGCCTCGATGTCCGCGGTCTCGACGGTCGCACCGCCCCAGAGGCGCAGGCCGGGCGGCGCGTCGCGGTAGCTGGCAATGTCGTAGGCGACGCCCTCCTGCTCGAGCAGCCCGGCGAGATGCTTCGCCGCCTGTCCCTGGCGATCCGTCGGCAGCGCGGCGAACCAGGCGGCGGCGATGCGCAGGCAGATCGAGGTGTTCGAGCGGGTGGCAGGGTCCTCGGCGAGGAAGCAGGCCCAGTCCGAACGCGCGACCCAGGCCGCCACCGCGTCGAGGTTGGCCCGGCTGCGTGCCAGCAGCGCCTCCAGGCCGCCGATCCGCTCGGCCCAGCGCAACCCGTCGATGGCGTCCTCGACGCACAGCATCGAGGGCGTGTTGATGGTGTCGCCGGCGAAGATGCCCTCGATCAGCCGGCCGCCCGAGGTCAGACGGAACAGCTTGGGCAACGGACGCGGCGGCGGCGCGTCCTGCAGGCGGGCGACCGCACGCGGCGAGAGTGCGAGCATGCCGTGCGCCGCCTCGCCGCCGAGCACCTTCTGCCACGACCAGGTGACGACATCGAGCCGGTCCCATGGCAGCCGCATCGCGAAGGCGGCCGAGGTCGCGTCGCAGATCGCGAGCCCCGCATGCACGGCCGGGATCGCCTCGGCGCCGGGCAGGCAGACGCCGGAGGTGGTACCGTTCCAGGCGAACACCACGTCGTGCGACCAGTCGACCTGATCGAGCGGCGGCAGCCGGCCGTACGGCGCCTCGAGCACGCGCGCCTCGGCCAGCGCCAGCTCGGCTACGATGTCGTGCGCCCAGGCGGCGGAGAAGTTCTCGAACGCCAGCACGTCGACCGGGCGGCTGCCGAGCAGCGACCACAGCGCCAGCTCGACCGCGCCGGTGTCCGAGCCCGGCACGATGCCGAGCCGCCAGTCCGCCGGCAGGCCGAGCAGCGCGCGCGACCGGTCGATCACCTCGGCAAGGCGCGCGCGGCCGGGTGCGGCGCGGTGACTGCGGCCGACCAGGGCGCCGGACAGCGCCTGCAGCGACCAGCCCGGGCGCTTGGCGCAGGGACCGGAGGAGAAGCAGGGGTTTGCCGGCGCGAGGGTCGGCTTCGCCAGGCGAGACACGAGGCTGGACATGCAGGCTGGGATCCGGGATTGCAGGGCCCTTATATCAAGCCGCGTCGAGACTGACACGCCGAGGAAGGTCGGGGCTCCGCCCCAAGCCCCGCCAAAGGCTCGCCTTTGGAAACCTCTTAGACAAATGGATTCTCAAGGCGAGCCTTGAGCGGGTCCAGGGCGGAGCCCTGGCCTTACGTAGGGATATCAATGTCACTCTCCCCGTCCCCTGCCGAGCGCGCGATCGAGGCGGCGGCCCTCGCGGTGGACAGTCGCGAGATGCCGCGTCTGCTGCGTCTGGTGGCCCGTCGCCTGCCCGCCGATCGCCGAACCGTCGGCGAAGCGTTATGCGAGATCCGCCGCAAGGGCTGGGCCTCGCGCCTGATCGACCGCAGCCACCGCGCCGGCCGGCTCTGGGTGCAGCGCCTCGACGCGCAGGCGGCGGCGGACGCAGTGCACGACCCCGAACCCGGCGACGAGGCCCTGCTCGGCTGCCTCGAACCCATCCTGGCGGCGCGGCTGCGCGACAGCGGGGCGAGTGCGGAGGCGGCGCTGGCGGCGATCCGCGCCGAGCTGTTCGACGGCGCCGGCCGGATGCTCTCGGCGAGTCAGGACGCGCTGCTGGTGCGCGACGTGGCGGCCGCCTTCGGCAGCCCGGACGGCTTCGTGCAAACCGCCGACCGGCAGGCCGGGCAGCGCCTGCGCGAGCAGGCCGAGGCGGCGCAGACGGCGCGCGCACGTCGGCGCGACGAGCTCCGGCGCCTGCGCGAGTGGGAAGCCGGCCTGGTGCCGTTCGAGCAGGTGCCGGCGCTGCTCGGCTGCGACCGTGCCGAGGCGTTGCGGCTGGTCGCCGAGAACCGGCTGCCGGTGGCGCGCAAAATCACCCGGGACGGTATCGAGCACTGGCAGTTCGATCCGGCCGAGCTCGCCGCCCTGCGGCTGCGTGCGCCGGCGCCCCCGGAGGCGCGCGGCCGGCCCAGCGGGATCCGCATCGGCAACGCCGCGATCGCGCGCATCGCAGCGCTCGATCGCTACGCCGCGCATTTCCGCACGGCGCGCGCGCTCGACCGGCGCATCACCCTGGTCACCGGACCGACCAACAGCGGCAAGTCGCACACCGCGCTCGACACGCTGTCGCGGGCCGAGAGCGGCATGGCGCTGGCGCCGTTGCGCCTGCTGGCGCACGAGTTCCGCGAGGCGCTGGCGGCCCGCGGCGTGCCCTGCTCGCTGTCGACCGGCGAGGAGCGCATCCTGGCGCCGGGCAGCCGGCATCTCGCCGCCACGGTGGAGATGTGCCCGCTGCACAACCCGGTCGACGTCGCCATCGTCGACGAGGCGCAGATGCTGGGCGATCCCGACCGCGGCGCCGCCTGGACCGCGGCGATCATGGGCGCGCCGGCACGCCGGCTGTTCGTGCTGGGCGCGCCCGATTGCGCGCCGATGGTGCGCCGGATCGCCGCCCTGTGCGACGACCCGCTCGACGAGATCAGCCTCGAGCGCATGGGCCCGCTGGTCGCCGCCGACGAGGCGGTGCGGCTGTCGGCCCTGCAGCGCGGCGATGCGGTGATCGCGTTCTCGCGTCGCGAGGTGCTCGACCTGCGTGCCGCACTGATGCAGCGCGGCCGCCGGGTGGCGGTGGTCTACGGCGCGCTAAGTCCGGAGGTGCGACGCGCCGAGGCGGCGCGCTTCAACGCCGGCGACGCCGACATCCTGGTCGCGACCGACGCGATCGGGATGGGCCTGAACCTCAACATCCGGCGCATCGTGTTCGCGGCCCTGCGCAAGTTCGACGGCACCCAGAGCCGCGACCTGAGCGCGCAGGAGGTCAAGCAGATCGGCGGCCGCGCCGGACGCTACGGCCGGCACGAGGCGGGCGTGGTCGCGGTGCTGGCCGGTGCCGGCAGCCCGGCCTTCGTGCGCACCATGCTGGCCGCACCTCCGAGCCCGCGGGGCGAGCTGCGCCCGCTGGTGCAGCCGGATGCGGACATCGTGCGCGCGGTCGCCGCCGAGATCGGCTCGGACAGCCTGTTCGGCGTGCTGGTGCGGATCCGCCGCGCGGTGCTGCGTCGCGACGACCCGAACTATCGTCTGGCCGACATGAGTCAGGCCTTCGCGGTAGCGACGGCGCTGGAGGGGGTGCGCGGGCTCGATCTGACCGAGCGCTGGGCCTACGCGATGTGCCCGGTCGACGAGCGCGACAACGGCATCCCCCGGCTCGCCGCCTGGGCGACCGAGCATGCCGCCGGCCGGGCGGTGCTGCCGCCGGCAACCGGCAGGCTGGTGCCGCCGGAACGCGCCTCGCGCGAGGAGCTCGAGCGTGCAGAGAAGCGACACAAGCGCCTGGTCGCCTGGCGCTGGCTCGCCCTGCGCTTCCCGGCCTGCTACCCGGCGCGAGAGGAAGCGGAAGCCGCGACGCTGCGCCTGAACAACTGGATCGAGGACGTGCTGCGCCAGCAGCGACGCGGGTCGGACGGCTCGGCCTGATGGAGGCAGCCTTCCTTCGAGACCGGGGCTCTTCCCATCGATCCGCTTCGCGGCATCGATCCGCTTCGCGGCTCGATCGCTCAAGGCTCGCCGCGAGAGTCCCTCTGCTTGTCCGCAGGGTGCTGCCCTGGTCATGGGCGTTCGTGACGGGGACGTCGTCCGTCCGTCAGCAGATCCAGCAGGCGACGCAACTGTTCAGGGTCGGTCGAGGTCGCCGCAACCAGGACCATCCCGGCGAGGCTGACCGTGACATCATCCGGATCGACATCGTCGCGGATCGTGCCGTCCGCGGCTTCGGCGGAGACGAACCTGTCGATGGTCGCCCGGATCCGGGCGCGGGTCTCAGGTACCGGGCTCGTCCGCGAGGTCAGCGCGATACGCAGCGCATCGAACATCGCGCGTTTGGGGGCGACGAAGCGGGTGTAACGGTCCATCCACATGCGCAGGGCGTCGAACGCCCTGTGGGCGACGAGCAGGTGCTCCGCGTCGGCCGCAAGCGCGTCGAGCTCCGAGCGGTACACCGCCTCGACGAGGGCCTCACAGGTCGGGAAATGACGATAGAGCGTGGCGATGCCCACGCCGGCCGCCTGCGCGACGCCCTCCAGCGACACCGTCCGCTGACGAAGGTCTTGGAGTTTCCTGAGAGCCTCTCTGATCCTCGACGAGGCCAGGGCTGCGGCCTGGACCCACTCAAAGCTCAGCCTTGAGGATCCCTTTACTCACGACAAGCCTTCCAAAGGCGAGCCTTCGACGGGGCTCGAGGCGGAACCCCGATCTCAACCCTCCGTATGTCAGTTCACCAGGTGATCAGGGGAGCGCGGTCGAGCCAGGTGTCGTGCGTGAGCTGCTTCACGACGAAGCGTGCGACGTCCTCGCGGGCGATCGAGCCGCCCCGGACGCCGGTCAGGTCGGTGAGCGCCCGGACATGGTCATGCGGCGGCTTGTCGTTCAACACGGTGGGCCGCACCAGCACCCAATCGAGGTCGCTCCCGCGCACCAGGGCTTCCTGCCGGTCCTTGTCGGCATACGCCTTGCGCAGCAGCATCGGCATGATGAGGCGGTCGAACACGAGGCCGCCATGGCCACGGCTGTCGCCGGCGCCCATGCCCGTGATGCAGACCAGTCGCCGAACTGCCAGTCGTCGCATCGCCCGGATGAGGGCCGCGGTCGCGACCGAGAGCAGGGTCACCTCGCGCAACGGGCTCACGGGCGTGCCGAGCGCGCTGATCACCGCATCGCAGCCCTGCACCGCGCGCGACAACGCGGCCTCGTCTCGTGCATCTCCCACCACCAGCTCGGCGTCCGCGAGAGCGCCGCCTTTCGCCTGCGACCGCACCAGCGCCGATACTGCGTGGCCCTGACGCAGCGCCTCGCCGACGATCGCGCGACCGGTCGCGCCGGTCGCGCCGAGTACTGCGACCTTCACGACGCCGCTCGTTCGCACATCGATCAGCCCTCCCGCGCGTCGGTGGCGATCTCGGCGGCGAAGTCGCGGTAGGAGCGCAGGGGTCGTTCAAGCATGCCGGCCAGACGGACGCGGTCTCCGGGCTCGGGCGTCATGCCGTCGCTCTGGAAGCGCTCGGCCATCATCCGCATGTCATACGCCATCCAGGCGGGCACGAACTTCTGCAGGGTCTGCTCGAAGGCCTTGGTGTCGTCACCGCCGTAGGCGATAGGGCGGCCGAGCACATCGCTCCAGATGGCGGCGATGCCGGCCCCGGTCAGGCTGTCGGGCCCGACCACGTCGATCCGGTCGAGCGGCAGCGGTTCCGGCGACTGCTCGCGCCGCATCAGCGCAATCGCGGCGATCTCGCCGATATCGCGCACGTCCGCCATCGCCAGCCCCCTCTCGCCGACCGGCATCGGGTAGACGCCGTGGCCGATCATCACGTCCTTGATGCTCGCGTCGTTGTTGATGAAGTAGGACGGACGCAGGATCGTCGCGTGCAGCCCCATCTGTTCGATCATCCGCTCCACGGCGCGCTTGGAGGCAAAGTGCGGCACGTTGACGTAGCGGTCGCTGTGGATGACCGAGAAATAGACGATCCGCTCGATGCCCGCCTCGCGTGCCAGGTTCAGCGTGATCAGCGCCTGCGTGAGTTCGTCCGGCACGACGGCGTTCAACAGGAACAGCGTGGTCACGCCGGCCAGTGCCCCGCGCATCGAAGCGACGTCCAGCATGTCGCCCGTCACGGCGACGATGCCGTCGGGCAGCTTTGCGCGGGCGGGATCGCGTACCAGCGCGCGCACTCGCGCGCCGCGCCGCGTCAGCTGGACGAGGACCTGCGTACCGATCGTGCCCGTGGCACCGGTGACGAGAATGGTCATGGCGATCTCCTGGAGTGGCGGAAGCGATCTCGATGAGGTAGTGGCCCGTGGGCTGGCCGAAAGTCGCCCGTGCGGGACGGCCTGTCTCACTGGTGGATCAGTCTTGGACCTGCTCGCGCTCGTGGACTTCAACCTGGTTGCCCGGCATGGCGGATTCGGCCGTGCCGCGCGCGCGACCGGTCGGCCTAAGGCCACCCTGTCGCGACGGGTGGCCGAGCTCGAGGCGAGCCTCGGCCTGCGCCTGTTCGAGCGCGGCGCGCGCCGCCCCAGGCTGACCGACCAGGGCCGCGCGCTGCACGAGCGCACCGCCCCGCTGCTGGGCGAGATCGACGACATCGCCGACGCCATCGCGTCGGGGGAAGACCGCCCGCGCGGCCGATTGCGGATCAGCGCACCGGTCCTGTTCGCGCAGGCGGCGATGGGCCGGCTTGCCGCCGGCTTCATCCGTCAGCATCCCGAGGTGCAGGTAGAAGTCACCGCGGAGGATCGTCCCGTCGACCTGGTCGAGGAAGGCTACGACCTCGTCATCCGGGTCAACCCGCCGGCCGACGAGACCCTGATCGGGCGCTGCTTCCTTCGCGATCGCCTGGTGGTCGCGGCGGCGCCGACCGTGCCACGGCCTGAGCCGGGCGAACCTGCACCGGCCATCCTGCTCGGCACCGCCGATGCCTCGAGACCCTGGGCGATCGTGACCGCGCAGGGCGTGCGGACGCTGCCGCTTGCTCCCGTGCTCGGGCTGTCGTCGCTGTTCATGGTGCGCGACGCCGTTCGAGCCGGGGCCGGTGCGGGGCTTCTGCCTCTGTCGCTCGTGAGCGGCGACGTGGCGGACGGGAGATTGGTGCGTTGGGGCGACGTGGAAGCAGGTGCTGTGGAGCTGTGGACGCTATACACGTCTCGCCGGCTCCTGAGCCCGAAGGTGTCGGCGTTTCTCGATCATCTTCGGCGAGCCTTCCCGAACGGCACGCCGGAAGAACTGGCAGTTGTCCTGGCTGATTACGGCACGCAGGAGCGGGGGGGGGGGCGGGGCGCGCGGCCGGGGCCGGCGACCCACGCGCCATCGGCAGCGGCAACATCGGCGGCGTGCCGTGGATCGTCGTGCTGCTCGCCGCCTTCCTGCTCGTCGCGCACGTGACGCTCGGCTACACGCGCTTCGGGCGCTACGTCTACATGGTCGGCGGCCACCGGG
>CAXUCM010000021.1:0-6177 GCA_964249315.1 uncultured Acetobacteraceae bacterium
TCAAGAGGTTTCCAAAGGCGAGCCTTTGGCGGGGTTTGGGGCGGAGCCCCAACCTCCTACTTGCCGGTTGCCCATCAAGGGACTAGCAAGCCCGTCACGTTCGACGGCAATCGGGGAAAGCCATGGCTCGCAGCAAGATCGCCCTCATCGGCGCCGGCAATATCGGCGGCACGCTTGCTCACCTGATCGGGCTGAAGGAACTGGGCGACGTCGTGCTGTTCGACGTGTTCGGCGGGGTTGCTGCCGGCAAGGCGCTGGACCTCGCGCAATCCTCCCCGGTGGACGGCTTCGACTGCGCGCTCGCCGGGGGCTCGGACTATGCCGCCATCGCCGGCGCCGACGTGGTCATCGTCACCGCGGGGTTCCCGCGCCTGCCCGGCATGTCGCGCGACGACCTGCTGTCGAAGAACGCGGAGGTGATCGGCCAGGTCGCCGCCGGCATCCGCGAACACGCCGCGGACGCCTTCGTGATCGTCATCACCAACCCGCTCGACGTCATGGTCGCGGTCATGCAGGAGAAGTCCGGGCTGCCGGCGCGCAAGGTGGTCGGCATGGCCGGCGTGCTCGACAGCGCCCGCTTCCGGCTGTTCCTGGCGCAGGAGTTCGGCGTCTCGGTCGAGGACGTGACCGCCTTCGTGCTCGGCGGCCACGGCGATACCATGGTGCCGCTGACCCGCTACTCGACCGTGGCCGGGATCCCGGTGCCGGACCTGATCCGGATGGGCTGGACCACTCAGGAGCGGATCGACGCGATCGTCCAACGCACCGCCAATGGCGGCGGCGAGATCGTCAAGCTGCTGGAGAAGGGATCCGCGTTCTACGCGCCGGCGGCCTCGGCGATCGCGATGGCGGAGAGCTACCTGCGCGACAAGAAGCGGGTGCTGCCCTGCGCGGTGAAGCTGAACGGCGAGTACGGGCAGTCCGATTTCTATGTCGGCGTGCCGGTGGTGATCGGCGCCGCTGGCGTCGAGCGCATCGTCGAGGTGTCGTTCACACCCGAGGAGCAGAAGGCGTTCGACGTGTCCTGCCAGGCGGTCAAGAAGCTGCTGGCGGAGTTTCGCGCGATCGGCGCGTAAGGCGGCGCGACGTTTGCATATCCCAGAGATGAGGGCCCGATCTCATGCAGGATCCGGGGTGTTCCATGCGCGGGAAGCAATGCTGCCAGAGCCGAATACACGCGGCGGTGGTGACGGTGTGACGCTATCTGTGTGCAGCACGAAGGTTTCCGTGCGCCTCGGTCGGTCGTGCCACGCGCGGCGGACGCGTTCCTAGGAGAAGCTTCATGGCGGGCGTCGATATCCTGGCGACGGCCTTCAGCGGCGCCAACGCCGCCTACCTCGCGGACCTGCACGCGCGCTGGATCTCGGACCCGAACAGCGTCGATCCGAGCTTCGTCGCACTGTTCGCGACCCTCGACGAGGAGGCCGCCGGGGTCGTGCGCGATGCCGCCGGCGCCTCGTGGGCGCCGCGTCGCGCCGAGTTGCGGCCTGCCGCGGCGCCGCCGGTTGCCGCACCCGCGGCGGAGGTGCTGCCGGCGGAGACCATGCGCGAGTCGGCCGACGACAGCCTGCGCGCCATGCAGCTGATCCGCGCCTACCGGGTGCGCGGGCATCTGGAAGCGCGCCTCGATCCGCTCGGCCTGCAGATCCCGAACTCGCATGCCGACCTCAATCCCGCCACGTACGGTTTCGGTCCGGACGATCTCGACCGGCCGATCTATCTGGGCCGCAGCGTCGCCAACCTGCTGGGTGTCGAGACCGCCTCGATCAGGCGGCTGCTGGCGGCGATCCGCGACACCTATTGCGGCCCGGTCGGCGTCGAGTACATGCACGTCCAGGATCCCGCCCAGCGCGCCTGGATCCAGGGGCGCATCGAGGCCGGCAACTGGCGGGAGAAATATTCCGCCGAGAACAAGCGCGAGATCCTGCAGCACCTGACCGAGGCGGAAGGCTTCGAGGTGTTCTGCCAGAAGCGCTTCGTCGGCACCAAGCGGTTCGGCATCGAGGGCGGCGAGGTGGTGATCGCGGCCCTGCACGCCATCATCGACCAGGCCGCCCGCGACGGGGTACGCTCGATCACCATCGGCATGCCGCATCGCGGTCGGCTCAACACGCTGGCGAACATCGTGCGCAAGCCGTACACCGCGATCTTCAGCGAGTTCGGCGGCGCCTCCTTCAAGCCCGACGACGTGCAGGGCTCCGGCGACGTCAAGTACCATCTCGGCACCTCGACCGACATGGACATCGCCGGTCACCGCGTGCATCTGTCGCTGCAGCCGAACCCTTCGCACCTGGAGGCGGTCGATCCGGTCGTCGTCGGCAAGGTGCGTGCCGGCATGGACATGGTCGGCGATACCCAGACCCGGCGTTCGGCGATGGCGCTGCTGATGCACGGCGATGCCGCTTTCTCCGGGCAGGGCCTGGTCTACGAGACGATGGCGATGAGCCAGCTGATCGGCTACCGCACCGGCGGCACCGTGCATCTGGTGCTGAACAACCAGATCGGCTTCACCACCGTCTCCGCGCATGCCTATTCGGGCATGTACTGCACCGACATCGCCAAGGCGGTGCAGGCGCCGATCCTGCACGTCAACGGCGACGAGCCGGAGGCGGTCGTGTTCTGCGCCCGGCTCTGCGCCGAGTTCCGCCAGCAATTCGCCACCGACATCGTGCTCGACGTGGTCTGCTACCGCCGACACGGCCACAACGAGAGCGACGAGCCGGCCTTCACCCAGCCCACCATGTACAAGGCGATCCGGGCCCGGCCGACCAGCCGCACGCTCTACGCCGAGCGGCTGGCGCGCGAGGGTGCGGTGCCGGCCGAGGACTCCGCCGCCGTCTGGGACGGGTTCCAGGCCACGCTCGAGGACGCCTTCAAGGCCGCCAAGTCCTACCGTCCGAACAAGGCGGACTGGCTGGAGGGAAGCTGGTCCGGCATGAAGCAGCCGGGGCAGGTGGTGCGGCCGTCGAGCGAGCTGACCGGGATCGCGAGCGAGGTGATCGAGCAGGTCGGCGCGGCGCTCGCCACGGTGCCGCCGGACTTCGATGCCAATCCGAAGATCGTCCGCCAGCTCGAGGCCAAGCGGCAGATGTTCCATGACGGCCAGGGCATCGACTGGGCGACCGGAGAAGCGCTCGCGTTCGGCTCGCTGATGGTCGAGGGCCATCGCGTGCGCCTGTCCGGCGAGGATTGCCAGCGCGGCACCTTCAGCCAGCGCCACGCGGTGCTGATCGACCAGTCCAACCAGAACGAATACGTGCCGCTGAACAATATCGGCCCGGACCAGGCCAGCATCGAGATCTACAACTCGCTGCTCTCCGAGTTCGGGGTGCTCGGCTTCGAGTACGGCTACTCGCTGGCGGATCCGCGCACGCTAGTGCTGTGGGAGGCGCAGTTCGGCGATTTCGCCAACGGCGCGCAGGTGATCATCGACCAGTTCATCGCCTCCGGCGAGACCAAGTGGCTGCGCATGTCCGGCCTGGTGCTGTTGCTGCCGCACGGCTACGAGGGGCAGGGGCCGGAGCACTCCTCGGCGCGCCTGGAGCGCTACCTGCAGCTCTGTGCCGAGAACAACATGCAGGTATGCAACATCACCACGCCGGCGAACTACTTCCACGCGCTGCGACGCCAGCTCAAGCGCAGCTTCCGCCGGCCGCTGATCGTGATGACGCCGAAATCGCTGCTGCGTCACAAGCTCGCCGTCAGTGCGGTGGCGGAGATGCAAGCCGGCACCTATTTCCAGCCGGTGCTCCGCGAGACCGACGCCATCGCCGCGGCCGCCGCGGTCAACCGCGTGGTGATCTGCTCCGGCAAGGTCTATTACGACCTGCTGGCCGAGCGGCGCGAGCAGAAGCTCGACGACGTGGCGATCCTGCGTCTCGAGCAGATCTACCCGTTCAGCGACGAGGAGCTGGGCGAGGCGATCGCCCCCTACGTGAACGCGCGGGTGATCTGGTGCCAGGAGGAGCCCGAGAACATGGGCGCCTGGAGCTTCGTCGATCGACGCATCGAGCAGGTGCTGCGCCGGATCGGCCACGGTGCGGGGCGCCCGGTCTATGTCGGCCGGGTGGCGGCGGCGAGTCCGGCCACCGGGCTCGCGCGCACGCATGCGAGCGAGCAGGCAGCCCTGGTGCGCGAGGCACTCGGCATCGACGTGGCGCCGGCGCTGCGGGACGATCCGAAGGCGGCCGCCGGGCTGCAGCACAAGCCGGTGCCCGGCCTCGACACGAAGGCGGGCCTGGGGGTCGACGTGCGGGTGCCCTGAGGGCTATGAGGCCGACGCCGCCGATGACAGGCGGCGCCGCCGCTCGACCTGCGGCACGGCTCGCCGCAGCAAAGCGACTGAAGGATGCGAATGTCTGCCGAGATCAAGGTTCCGACGCTGGGCGAGAGCGTCACGAGCGCCACGGTGGCGCGCTGGCTGAAGCAGCCGGGTGAGCCGGTTTCGGCTGACGAGCCGGTGGTCGAGCTGGAGACCGACAAGGTCAGCGTCGAGGTTGCCGCTCCCGAGGCCGGCGTGCTCGGCGGCCATGCCGTGGACGAGGGCGGCGAGGTCGAGGTCGGCGCCCTGCTGACCACGGTGGAGGTCGGCGCGGAGCCGGCTCCCGTCGCACCGGCGAAGGCACAGCCCGCAGACAAGGCGGCGCCGGTCAAGCCGCCGCGCGAAGCCGCCAACCCGAGCGGCGGGGTCAATCCGCCGCCGCGCACGAGCGGTCCGGTATCGCGTCCGGCAACGCCGCCTGCCGACGTCGCCGGCCATGCGCCGCTGCCCGCCGCCGCCAAGATGATGGCCGAGCGCGAGGTCGGCGCCGCCGATCTGGGCGCCGGCAGCGGCAAGGACGGGCGCATCACCAAGGGCGACGTGCTGGCCTTCCTGGAGCGTCCGGTCGGGCCGGCGGTCAAGCCTGCGCCCGCGCCCTCCGCGCCCCGGCAGGACGATCCGCGCGAGGAGCGGGTCAAGATGACCCGCCTGCGCAAGACCATTGCCGGCCGGCTCAAGGATGCGCAGAACACCGCCGCGATCCTGACCACCTTCAACGAGGTGGATATGAGTGCCGCGATGGCGATGCGCGCGCAGTACAAGGACGCCTTCGAGAAGAAGCATGGCGGCGCGCGGCTCGGCTTCATGTCGATCTTCGTGCGCGCCTGCGTGGCCGCGTTGCGCGAGTTTCCCGCGGTCAACGCGGAGATCAGCGGCGACGACGTGATCTACCGCAACTTCGTGCATATGGGCATCGCCGTCGGCGGCCCGAACGGCCTGGTGGTGCCGGTGCTGCGCGACGCCGACCGGATGGGCTTCGCCGAGATCGAGCGCGGCATCGCCGGCTACGGCAAGCGTGCCCGCGACGGCGCGCTGAAGCTCGACGAGCTCACCGGCGGCACCTTCTCGATCACCAATGGCGGCATCTACGGTTCGCTGATGTCGACCCCGATCCTCAACCCGCCGCAATCGGCGATCCTGGGCATGCACAAGATCCAGGACCGGCCGATCGCCCTCGACGGTCAGGTCGTGATCCGTCCGATGATGTATCTGGCGTTGTCGTACGACCATCGCATCGTCGACGGCAAGGAGGCGGTCAGCTTCCTGGTTCGGGTCAAGGAAGGCGTCGAGGATCCGCGGCGGCTGCTGCTCGAGCTCTGAGGATAGACGCAGGATCATGTCGACCGAGATCAAGGTGCCGACGCTCGGCGAGAGCGTCACCACGGCCACCGTATCGAGATGGCTGAAGCAGCCGGGCGAGATAGTGGCGGCGGACGAGGCGGTGGTGGAACTGGAGACCGACAAGGTCAGCGTCGAGGTCGCAGCTCCCGAGGCCGGCGTGCTCGGCGTCCATGCGGTGGAAGAGGGCGGCGAGGTCGAGGTCGGCGCGGTGCTGACCACGGTCGAGGCGGCGGCTGCCGGAACTGCGGCCGGCGCCCCTACAAAGCAGAAAGCCCCGGCAACTCCGCCCTCGTCGGGGAACGTCGCCAAGCCCGAGCCGCCGGCGCCGACCGCGGCTCCTGCGGCACCCGCTCCGGAGGTGGGCGAGACCGACTACGACCTGATCGTCATCGGCGCCGGCCCGGGCGGCTACACCGCCGCCATCCGGGCTCCGCAGCTCGGCATGAAGACAGCCATCGTCGAACGCGAGCACCTGGGCGGCATCTGCCTGAACTGGGGCTGCATCCCCACCAAAG
>CAXUCM010000021.1:6187-20163 GCA_964249315.1 uncultured Acetobacteraceae bacterium
GGCTATGTCTGCGCGCTCCGCGCCGCCCAGCTCAAGCTGAAGGTTGCCTGCGTCGAGAGCCGGGCGACACTCGGCGGCACCTGCCTGAACATCGGCTGCATCCCGTCCAAGGCGCTGCTGCAATCCTCGGAGAATTTCGAGGAGGTCGGGCACGGGTTCGCCGAGCACGGCATCATGATCGATGCCGTCAAGCTCGACCTTGCCCGGATGCACAAGCGCAAGGCCGGCGTGGTCGAGGCCAACGTCAAGGGCGTCGAGTTCCTATTCAAGAAGAACGGGGTCACCTGGCTGAAGGGACGCGGCAAGGTCGCCGGTCCGAACCAGGTGGAGGTGGACGGCAAGACGTTCTCGGCGAAGACCATCGTGATCGCCACCGGCAGCGACACCGTCTCGCTGCCGGGGATCGAGGTCGACGAGGAGGTTATCGTCACTTCGACCGGCGCACTCGAGCTGCAGAGCGTGCCGAAGCGTCTGGTGGTGATCGGCGGCGGCGTGATCGGGCTGGAGCTCGGCTCGGTCTGGAAGCGGCTCGGTGCACAGGTCACGGTGATCGAGTATCTCGACCGCATCGTTCCCGGTATCGACAGCGAGATCGCGCGCAGCTTCCAGCGCGTGCTCGACAAGCAGGGCATCCGCTTCAAGCTCGGCCACAAGGTCACCCGCGCGGAGCGCGGCGAGGGCGGGGTGACGCTGACGGTGGAGCCGGCCCGCGGCGGTGCGTCGGAGACGATGCAGGCGGACGTGGTGCTGGTCTGCGTCGGTCGCCGCCCGGTCAGCGAGGGCCTCGGCCTGAAGGAAGCCGGCGTCGAGATCGACGATCGCGGCCGCATCGTCACCGATGCGCACTTCGTCACAAGCGTGCCCTCAATCCGCGCGGTCGGCGACGTGATCACGGGGCCGATGCTGGCGCACAAGGCCGAGGATGAGGGCGTGGCGGTCGCGGAGATGCTGGCCGGACAGGTGGGGCACGTGAACTACGACGCGATCCCGTCGGTGGTCTATACCTGGCCGGAGGTCGCGGCGGTCGGCTGGAACGAGGAAGAGCTGAAATCCGCCGGGGTCGAGTACGTCGTCGGCAAGTTCCCGTTCACCGCGAACGGACGTGCCCGCGCGATGGGCGCCACCGACGGCTTCGTCAAGATCCTGACCGAGAAGCAGACCGACCGGATCCTGGGGGCGCACATCCTCGGCCCGGATGCCGGTACCCTGATCGCCGAGCTGGTCACCGCGATCGAGTTCGGCGCGAGTGCCGAGGATGTGGCGCGGATCAGCCACGCACATCCGACGCTGAGCGAGGCGGTCCGGGAAGCGGCCCTTGCCGCGGACGGCAGGGCCTTGCACATCTAGGTCAGGGCTCTGCCCTGGACCCGCTCAAGGCGAAGCCTTGAGAATCCATTTATAAGAGGTTTCCAAAGGCGAGCCTCTGGCGGGGTTTGGGGCGGAGCCCCAATCTTGACTGTCAATCCCGCCCTTGATCGGAGGATCCCGCATGGACGTCGCCAGACTGGGCCGAAGTGGCCTGAACGTGTCGCGGCTCTGCCTCGGCTGCATGACCTACGGCGAGCCGGGCCGAGGCAATCATGAATGGACCCTCGGCGAGGAAGCCAGCCGGCCATTCATCCGCGCGGCACTCGAGGCCGGCATCAACTTCTTCGACACCGCGAACGTCTATTCGGACGGATCCAGCGAGGAGATCCTCGGCCGCGCGTTGCGCGACTTCACCCGCCGCGACGAGGTCGTCGTCGCCACCAAGGTGCATGGCCGCATGGCGGCTCATGCCAACGGCGCCGGCCTTTCGCGTCGGGCGATCATGGCCGAGATCGATCAGAGCCTGCGTCGCCTTGGCATGGACCATGTCGACCTCTACCAGATCCACCGCTTCGACCCGCACACGCCGATCGAGGAGACCCTGGAGGCGCTGCACGACGTGGTGAAGGCGGGCAAGGCGCGCTATGTCGGCGCGTCGTCGATGTTCGCCTGGCAGTTCTGCAAGGCGCTGTACCTCGCCGAGCGGCATGGCTGGACCCGCTTCGTCTCGATGCAGAACCACCTCAACCTGCTCTACCGGGAGGAGGAGCGCGAGATGCTCGGCCTGTGCCGGGAGGAGGGGATCGGGGTGATCCCGTGGAGCCCGCTCGCGCGCGGCAAGCTGGCGCGTCCCGCGTCCGGCGAGAGCTCCACGGAGCGGGAGCGCACGGACAACTTCATGCGCGTGCTCTATCAGAACACGGTCGATGCGGATCGTCGGGTGATCGATGCGGTCGGTGCGATCGCCGACGCCAGACACGTCTCGCGCGCCAGCGTCGCGTTGGCCTGGCTGCTGACGAAGCCGGGGATCACCGCCCCGATCATCGGCGCCTCGAAACCGCACCACCTGAAGGATGCGCTGGAGGCGCTGACCCTGAAGCTCGATGCCGACGAGATCGGTCGCCTGGAGGCCGACTACGTGCCGCACGCAGTGGCCGGCTTCTGAACTTCTCTATTTCGCGATCGCCGGGGCGGTGTCTTCCGCCCTAGCCGGTTGCGGCGGCACCGGCGGCGAGACGAAGCCGGAGATCGATCCCGAACCGTCGCCGCTGACCGGCCGCATCGTCGGCTCCGGCTGACGCATGCAGCCGCGAATGATCGTCTCGCAGATGCCGTCATTGCCGATCACCTTGTCGTCGTCGCCGGTGTAGTGCAGCTCGGTCACACGGTTGTCGACGACGCGGATATTGGCAAAGCAGGTGCCGCCGCTGCCGCCCAGCGTGACGGTGCCGAGCAGCGGGATCGGCAAGCCGAGACCGCCGGCAACGCCGGGCTTGACCGAGTAGGCCAGGATCTCGGCGGCCGGATTGAGGGTCACCGTCTTGTCCGGCGGACCCGCACAGGCCTGCAGGTCGTTGACCGACATTCCGATCATGCTGAATTGCGCCTGGTGGGCGCTGCGCGAGGCGCCGTAGCCGCAGCCGGCGAGCAAGGCAAGGGGTGTCGCGAGCGCGAGACGCGCCCGTCCGAAGCCGCCAGCACCCATCAGACCATCCCTCCGCGATTAATACGACCGGAATGCAAACGTCCACCGATGATGCTTGTTCCTGTATCGTAATTTATTCGACGTCTCACGTTCGGCGGTAAGGCTCCGTTAAGAGATGTGCTCTAGGCTATGGTCGAAGGCTAGAACCATGAGGTCGATGATGGCGATGCAAGAGGGTAGTGAAAGCGACGTGGTCGAGCGATTGCGGTTGCTTGCGGATTGGGTGCAGGCGAACGAGCACGCCAACCCGGAACTGCGCATCTTCGCAACCGCCGCAGAGGAGATCGAACGCCTGCGTCGCCGCATCGAACGCATCAGCAAGCTTGCCGAGGACCCCGATCTGCATTTAAGCCTTTACGGCCAGGGTTCTGCTCATTGATCCGCTTCGCGGCTCGATCGCGCAAGGCACAGCCTTGAGAATCCATTTGTCCTAACGAGAGGGTTCCAGAGGTGAGCCTTCGGTAGAAGTCCAACCAGGAACCGGCCGCTTCCGCTCGGTCCGGCGCGCCGCGAGCAGGGCGGACCCCAGGATCAGGCCGTAGATCCAGAGCAGCCACGCGCTCCCGAGGCGACCGGCATGGTCGCCACCGTAGACGGAAGGCGTCCAGCGGAGCGCCGAGGCATGGAGCAGCGCTGCTACGACCACGAGGAGGGTGACGCCGGGGACGAGTCGTGCCCCGTCGAGGCCGGCCATGCGCTGGCAGAAGCGAGCACACAGCCAAGCGGCGGGAACGCTGAGCAGGAAGCCGACATCGCCCCAGAGAGGGTCGACGACGAAGATCGGCACCAATCGGATCCAGGCCATATCGGCGAGCCAGAAAAGGACACCGCTGACGCACAGGATCGCCACCTGACGATTATCGAGCATGATGATCTCCTTCTATGTAACACCTGTTACGTAGCAGACAGACGTAACACCTGCTACAGGATTCGCGATGCCGCCCAGCGAAACTGCCCGGCGTGCCGAGCTGGTCGAAGCGATCGCCACGATCGTGCTCGCGGACGGCCTCGACGCGCTCGCCCTGCGTGGGCTTGCGGCGCGCCTGTCCACCAGCGGGCGCATGCTGCTCTACCATTTCGGAAGCAAGGACGCGCTGGTGCGCGCCGTGCTCGCGCGCATCTCCGAGCGGATGGCGGTGATGCAGGAGGCGGCGTCCGCCGGGGCGCCGGAAAGCGCCGGCAAGTTCCTCGATGACATGATGCAGGCAGGCCTCGATCCCGCGACGGCGCCGTTCATGCGGCTCTGGACGGACGTGATCGTTCGGGCAGCTCGCGACGAAGCGCCCTATCGCGAGATCGCCGACAGGACCGTTGTTGCCTGGCTCGACTGGATCGTCAGCCGGCTGCGACCATCGCCCGACAACCGCGCCAAGGCAGCGGCGGTGCTCTCGATCATGGAGGGGATCACGATCCTGGAGATGGCGCGCCCAGGCACCACGGAGCAGGCAAGATGTTTGCTGCCGGCGCTGCTCGACGGAGACTGAGACGCACGCCTTCACCCACTTCCGGAAGGATCTGCGGGAAGAGCTATCGATCCCGGCGTGGCCTCCGGGCACTCAGCCAATGGTGTTCGAAGCCGACCGACACAGCAGGCTGGCACATGATCTGCTCGTCGAAGGCTATGAGCGCGGAGGCGGCCAAGTCGGTTCGTACGAGAGCTGGTGGTCGGCTTTACGTGAAGACCCGGAATATGATCCATCCGTTATCTTCCTTGCCGTGGAGGAGGAAGGTCGCATTGTCGGACTGGCACAATGCTGGACGAGCGCTTTCCTGAAGGATCTCGTCGTCTCCGAGACGTGGCGGCGCAAAGGCATTGGCCAAGCGCTCGTGCTTCACGCCATGAGCGTCTTCCGCGCACGAGGTGCCGCGCATCTCGATTTGAAAGTCGAAGATGACAATCCTTCGGGAGCCGGACGATTGTATCGGCGGCTCGGGATGAGCGCGGTTGTGCAGGCTTGAGCCCGCGACGCTTCAGGCTCGGTGCATCCGCAGCGTGTCGAGGCTTACGCTCACAGCCTGAAGGCGTCACGGATACGCTCGGCGTTCCGCGTTGGCGTGGAGCTGGAGGTGTCGATCTCCAGATCATACCTCTGACCACGATGAACCCGGTCGAACTGCCAGCGAGCGAGACCAAGTTGGCGATCTCCCCTACCCCGCTCGCGTGCCTCCAGGACCGCCAGGGCCGCGAACAATCCGACGAACCGCAAATTGGCGCCTGCCAGCAGCGCCCGATATTCGTCCGCCTCGGCTACCCCCAGCATGACGTCATCCACGACGAGGTCATTCCCCTGTGCCGCCATGGCAGCGATGGCGTGACGCATTCCGCGCATCGTCCGCGTCATGACCGGACCGGTCTTGATGACCACGCAAGGTGCTCCCTGCTCCTGCATGGTCTCGAAGATCATGCCGTCCGGATGGCCGAACATGCGTTTCGGCAGCATGTCGGCGAAGACGTCCATCGAGACGTGAAGGAACGGTCTCGCCACGGTCTCCTGCAGCGCCCGTGCGGTCGAGCTCTTGCCGACACTCCCGACGCCGTTCAGGATAATGACGTACGGCCAGTCTTCCAAGGTCCGTTCCCGATGCCCGCTTTTCGACAATCCGGTCGAACTTACCAGGGTGTCTCGCCGCGTGCCTCTACGAACCGGCCAGAAACGGCACCTTCGCCGAGCAGCGCGTACTTCACCGGGAGCCTGGCGCCCTCTTCAGCAGTCAGGAAACCGCCATGTCCGGTCAGGGCAGTTTTCACATAGCCCGGGCTTACCGAATTCACCACGATCGGCGTGTCCCGCAGCTCTTCGCTGAGCTGCATGGTAAGCATGTTCAGCGCCGCCTTCGAGGCATTGTAGCCGATCAGTCGCGCGGAATAGTACGGGGACGTCGGATCACCGTTAAGCGTCAGCGAACCTAGCGAGCTGGACAGGTTGACGATACGCGCCGCCAGGGACCGGAGCAGCAGCCGGAGCATCGCCTGCGTCACCGCCAGGGTGCCGACGAAGTTCGTATCCAAGATCCGGCGAACGGCATTGATCGAGGACGCGCTCGGCGGACCGTCGCCTGCATCAACGATGCCCGCGTTGTTGACGAGGATGTCGAGCTTGCCATGCTCCGCACTTATCATTTCGGCAGCAGATGTAATGCTCGCCTGGTCATTGAGGTCGATCGGGACGGATCGTGCTGTCAGACCCTGAGACAGGAGATCTTCGACCGCCGCACGGCCCCGTCCGGGATCGCGAGCGCCGATGATGACGAAGACATCGGCTTGCGCGAGCTGACGGGCAATCTCAAATCCGATGCCCTTATTCGCACCGGTGACGAGAGCGATGCGATTCCCCAATGGTTGATCCTCCCAATATACAATTTTGTCACCATTCGCGTATGGCGTCGAGCCCGCCCTGTTACCTAACACCCCGCAAAAGGCTGCGTCAGGCGCGTGCGACGGTGACGTTGGATGCAATTTTCGAGGCGACCACTCAGGTTTTGTTGGTCGATGGCCCACGCGGCCTGACGACGACACGGGTGGCGGAGCGAGCGGGTGTCTCCGTCGATACCCTCTACCAGTATTTTCCCCACAAGCAGGCGCTGTTCTATGCCTTGATCCAGCGCTGCCTGGATACCGTGGCCAAGAAGGTGGAGAATGCCTGTCGGGCACGACGTGGGGCTCCGATCGACCAGATGGTCGAAGCGCTGCTGACGACCTACTGGAACGCCAAGAGGGAACGGGCTGCCGTGACCCGGGCTCTCTACACGAGGTCGAGAAGGCCGTTCAGGTCCGCGACCGTATGGGAAGCGGCGCCTGATCGCGCATGCGGGCGCGTGACGAGCACGGTCGTCAATCCCAGTCGGTTGGCGACATCGAGATCGTAATCCGCGTAGGCGGAGACGTGCCACCAGTCGGCAGAGGGCCGGATCCCGCGAAGCCGGCTCATCTGAAGCCAGAACTCAGGATTCGGCTTGTAGACCCGGGTTTCCTCCGCACACAGCCAGACATCCAGGGAGAAGCCGAGCCGCGCCTGGATCTGTCGCCCGTGACTGCGGTCGCTGTTCGTCATCGCACCGCAGGGTGCGCACTTCCTTAATGCGCTGAGCACGGATGCATCCGGATAGAGCGGCCAGGTTCCAACCTCCGCAGCGATGCTTGAGGCTTTCGTCGCATCCAGGCCAAGAACCCTGGTGAGGCTTCGCTCCGTCACGGTCGAATAGGTGAGGAACTCGCCCTGCTCGAGTTCGCCCTGGACATCGATGATCTGGTCGAACTCGCCGTCCCGCAACGGTCGACCCGCGATCCGGCAGGATGTCTCGAGGCCAGCTCGCCAATCGAGCACGGTTCCGAAGATGTCGAAGGTGACGAGTCGAGGACGGTGCGACATTTCAGATGGGATCCTAACATATCAAAGGTTGAGGTCGGGGCTCCGCCCCAAACCCCGCCAAAGGCTCGCCTTTGGAAACCTCTTGTAGATGGATCCTCAAGGCTTTGCCTTGAGCGGGTCCAGGGCAGAGCCCTGGCCTTGATGGCTTACACACGCCGGCCTTCTCGCCACCAGCCGGCGAGCAGCAGCAGCAGCACGAGCGGCAGCACCAGCCAGGCCGGCAGCAGGCGGCTCGAGGCCGTGCCGGTGGTGATGTGCGCGCCGGTGCGGCGCAGGCCGATCCAGCCCGCGCCGTGGGCGGACTCGCGTGCCGAGACCAGGCGTAGCGCGGGGAGGGGCGGGCGGGCCGGATCGTCTCCCAGCCACAGCGAGCCGCCCCCGCTTTGTCGGGCGATCCCGGCCAGCCGGGTCTGGGTGGCACGCAGGTCGGCGATCTCCAGGGGATCGTCCGGCTGGCTCGCGGCAAAGGCGTGGCGGGTGCCATCGGTCGCCTCCCAGATCCCGAGCGCCGTCGCCGGCTGGCTCGCCGAGAAGGTCCCGTCCGGCGCCGGCTGCAGCGGCAGCGACTGCCTGCCGCCGCCCGGCGCGATCACCGTGATCGCGGCGGCGGGATGGGTGTCGACGGAGCGGCGGGTGACGCTCAGCCGTCCATGCGCGATCGTGGCGGCGAGCTGCTCCTCCTCGAGTTCCGGCTCCTTCATCAGCCAGTGCGCGATCCGGCGCAGCAGCTCGGCCTGCGGGCCGCCGCCGCCTTCGCCGCGCGACCACAGCCAGATCTGGTCGGACAGCAGCAAGGCCGTGCGGCCCTGCTCGACATGGTCGAGCACCAGCAGCGGCGAGGCGCCGCCGCGTCCATCCGGTGCGCTCAGCAGCACCTCCCCGTGCGAGGTATCGGCGCGCAGGGCGCGATACCACGGACCCCAGCCGGCCTCCTCGGGCGTCGCCGCCGCCGGCGGCATCTGCGGCAGCCCCGCGGTGACCGGGTGACGCCGGCCGAGTGCCGTCGGCGCCGGCTGGAAGCGCTGCTCGAGCAGGCCGCCCTCCTCGGGCACGTGCGCCGGCAGGATGTCGCCGAGCGGGGTGTCCTGCAGGCCGCTGCGGCCGATGAACTCCGGTCCGGCGGTGAGCAGCAGCCCGCCGCCGCCGCGGACGAAATCGGCGATGTTCTGCAGGTAGGCCAGCGGCAGGATGCCGCGATTCTCGAAGCCGTCGAGGATGATCAGGTCGAAGCTGTCGATCTTCTCCTGGAACAGCTCGCGGGTGGGAAAGGCGATCAGCGCCAGCTCGTTCAGGGGGGTGGTGTCGTCCTTGTCGGGCGGCCGCAGGATGGTGAAGTGCACGAGGTCGACCGCCGGGTCGGCCTTGAGCAGGCGGCGCCAGACGCGCTCGCCCTGGTTCGGCGCGCCGGAGACGAGCAGCACGCGCAGCCGGTCGCGCACGCCGTTGATCTGCAGCACCGCCTGGTTGTTGAGGGTGGAGACCTCGCCGGGCTTGGCCGCGACATCGAGCTGGACCAGCATCGGTCCGGGATGGGTGACCGGCAGGGTGATGTCCTGCGGCAGGCCGACCGGCACCTCGCGCACCAGCGGCGTCTCGCCGTCGCGGCGCAGGCTCAGCGTGGCCTGCGTACCGGCAGGGTCCGACGACGGACCGAGATCCTCGATCTCGACCTGCAGGGTGACGTCGTGGCCGATGATGCCGTAGGGCGGCGCCTGCAGGACGCGCAGCCGCCGGTCGGTCTGCTCGCCGGCGGCGGTGACCAGCACGTGGAACGGCACCGGGCCCGACCCGCTCGCGGCGAGCCGCTCGGGCAGCGAAGCGGGCACGTCGTGCACCTGACCGTCGGTGATGGCGACGATGCCGGCTAGCTGGCCGGCCGGGATGTCCGAGGTGGCGCGGGCGATGGCGTCGAACAGGCGCGTGCCGCCGGAGCCGCTCGGCGGCACGACCACGCTTCGCACCGCGATCCCGCCCGGTGTTCCGGGCAGCGCCTGGGCGCGCGCGCATCTCGCCGGCCGCGCGCGCCGCCATCGCCGCACGGTTGCCGACCGCCATCGAGCCGCTCTGGTCGACCAACAGCAGTGCCGTCTCCGGCAGCTCCTGCCAGCTTGCGCGCAGCAGATGCGGACCGGCGAGCCAGAGCAGCAGCAATGCAGCCGCACCCAGTCGCAGGACGGTGCCGCTGGCGCGCCGGAGCAGGCCGAGCGCCAGCACGGCGCCGCATAGCAGGCCGAGCGCTGCCAGCACCGGGACCGGCAGCAGCGGCGTCCAGCCGAGGGCGGCGACGTGTTCGAGCAGGGCTGGGCTGGCGGTGTTCATTCGCCGAGCCGCTCGAGCAGGGCCGGCACGTGCACCTGGTCGGCCTTGTAGTTGCCGGTCAGCGCGTAGATGACGGCGTTGACGCCGAACCGGTAGGCCAGCGTGCGCTGCGCCTCGCCGTCGGGGATGACCGCGTACGGATTGTCGCCGGCGGCATCGGTGGCCCAGGCCGAGGCCCAGTCGTTGGCGCCGATGATCAGCGGACTGACATTGTCGTTGCCCTGCTCGCCGCCGGCGGCGACCCAGACCGGTGCGCCGACATAGCGGCCCGGGAAGCTGCGCAGCAGGTAGAAGCTGTGCGCCAGCACGTGGCCGTTATCCACCGTCTTCAGCGGCGGGATGTCGAGCCCGCGCGTGGCCGCGCGCAGCGCCTGTGGTCCGGCCCCCATCCCGCTGAAGCTGGCGCCGCCGGAAGCAGCGGCGGGGTCGTCGCTGCCCCTGGTATCGATCAGCAGGATGCCGCCATGCGCCATGTAGCTGTTCAGGGCCTCGATGGCCGAAGGCGCCTGGCTCGCACCGGCGACGATCGGCCAGTATAGCAGAGGGTAGAAGGCAAGGTCGTCCTGGCCGGGATGCACCGCGTCGGGATGGCCGAGGACCGCCGAGGTGCGGGCGTTCACGTAGGTGGACAAACCCTCGAGCCCCTGGCGCGAAACGCCGTCGGTCTGCGCGTCCCCGGTGACGATGTAGCCGAGCCTGGTCTGCAATGCCGCCGCCGGCATGCCGTCCCCGCGCGCGGAGACGGCGGAGAGCAGGCCGCAGCCCAGCACGACGATCGCGGCCGCGGCCGGACGGCGTCCGCGCGGGCCGGGCGATCGCAGCAGGCCGCGCAGCCAGAGCGTGGCGATCAGGTCGATGGCGAGCAGCGCCAGTGAGGCTGCCAGCAGCCAGGGTCCGAGCGGGCGATCCGGGATCCGGCCGCCGAGATCCGAGGCCCGCCCGAACGGCTGCGAGGCCATGAGCGGCGGCAGCGCGTCGCCGCTGTTCAGGGCGTGGCGGTCGGAAGGCGGACCGTACAGCCCGGGCGGGTGGATTGCCGACGCCGGGACCGTGCCGAAGGCGCGTGCCGGCAGCCCGCGCGCGCAAGGCGGCGGGGTGCCGGCGACGCCGTCGCCATCGAGGCTCGAGACCGGCGCCAGCATGGCATCGCCAGCCTGCGTGGACAGCCCGACCGAACGCTGCACCAGCCGGTGCAGCATCTGCACGAACAGGCCGGAGAAGGGCAGCGTCGACCAGTCCGAGGTACTGGTCACGTGGAACAGCACGACCTGCCCGGCGCCGAGTGCGGCATGGGTCACCAGCGGCGTGCCGTCGGCCAGCCGCGCCCAGCTGCGCGCATCCAGGTCGGTCGTGGGCCGAGCCAGGACCTGGCGCGAGACGGTGACGTCGGCCGGCACTTCGAGGCCGGCGAAGGGGGAGTCGGCCGCGAACGGCGCCAGCTTCTCCGGCGTGCTCCACGACATCGCACCGCCGAGCGTGCGCTCACCGCCGAGCAGCGGCGCCGGCAGCAGCGTCTGCTCGATGTCGGTCGCGTCGGCCGGATCGTCCGGCTCGGAGGCCGCGGCCAGGCGCGGGCCGGCGAAGCGGATCAGCATGCCGCCGGCCCGGACCCAGGACGCGATCCGCTGCCGTTCACCCGCATCCTGCAGCGTGCCGTCGGTGGCGACCAGCACCGAGAGCTGTCGCGACAGCAGGGCGGCGGCATCGCCGCTGCGCAGGTCGGTGTCGGGTGCCAGCGCATGCTGCAGGTAGAACAGCGGTCCGAGCAGCGGCGTGTCGCCGAAGCTGCCGGAGCCGAGCAGCCCGACCGGCCGGCGCCGGTCGCCCTCATCGAGCAGTCGCAACCCGGCCGGACCCGGGACGTCGTCCAGCGCCAGTCGCGCGATGCGGTTGCGCAGCTCGACCGGAAGCTGGATCGGCAGCTCGGCCCGGTCGGCCCCCGCCGGAATGCTGCCCTCACGTCGCGCCAGCGTGCCGCCGGATGCATCCTCGGCCCGCACCGTGAAGCGCCGCGAGAGGCCGGCCTGCGCGATCGCGCCGACACGGGCGGTCAGGCCGTCCGAGCCGGAGGACGGGGGCAACAGCAGGCGCAGCTGGCTGCGATCCTGGCGCCACTCCCGCACCGTGGCGAGCCGTGCCAGGGCCGCGCGGAGCGCCGGATCGCCCGTCGTCGCCAGACCGTCGGACAGGTAGACGATCGCGCCGACCGGGCCCGTGATCGTGTCCAGCGCGCGTGCGGCCCCGGCGCGATCGGTGTTCCACGAGCGCGGCCGACGCGCGTCGAGCTCGGCACGCAGCAGGGAAGCAGCGACCGCGGCCGCGGGTGCGCGCACGGTGCCTCGTTCGTCCGGCGCGGTGGCGAGCAGCTGCACCGCCTGGCCGGCGCGTCCGGCGCGATCGAGCAGCGCATCGAGGGCGGCGATCCGCGACGTCCAGTCACGGGACGCCGCCCAGCCGTCATCCAGCACGATCAGCAGGTCGCCATGCGCGGGTGCAGCGGCGCCGCCTCGCACCAGCACCGGCTGGGCGAGACCCGTCACCAGCAGGGCGGCCGCAAGCAGGCGCAGCGCCAGCAGCCAGGGCGGCGCGCGCTGCGCCTCCTGCCGCGGCGTCTGCAGCCCGGCCAACAGCCGGATCGCCGGGAAGCTCTGCCGCCGCGGCGCCGGCGGCAGGGCGCGAAGCAGCCACCAGATCGGCGGCAGCAGCAGCAGGCCGAGCAGCAGCAGCGGCGCCGCCAGGATCATCGCGACGCCCCGACGCGTGCCGCGGCAGCAGCCCCCTGATGCAGCGACTGGTACAGCGCCAGCAACGCCGCCTGCGGCGCCTGGTCGGTGCGATGCTGGACCAGGCGGCAGCCGGCGCGGGTGCAGAGTGCCGCCAGACGCTGCTGATGCGCCTGCATCGCAGCAGCGTAGGCGGCGGCCAGAGCCTGCGCGTGCGAGGCGAGCAGCGGCGGCTCTCCCTCCAGCCCCTCGAAGCGGACGCGTCCGGCGTAGGGAAGCGACAGCTCCGCCGGATCGAGCACCTGCAGCACGGTGCAGCCGGCCGGCACCGCGGCGAGGCGTCCGAACCAGGGCTCGAGCGCCGCGGGCTCGGCCAGCATGTCGCCGAGCAGCACCAGGTGGGCGTGACGCGGCAGTTCGATGTCGGGGGCGGGCAGCCCGGCCAGGGAAGAGGCGGCGGGGTCTGTCGGCCGCGCGAGGCCGGCAGCGATCCGTGACAGTCCGGCCGAACCGGAGGCCCAGCCGCCGGCATCGCGCGCAGCCAGCAGCCGGACGTGCTCGCCGCCGCGCAGCAGCAGCGATGCCAGCGCGAGCAGCAGCAGCTCGGCGCGCTCGACCTTCAACGGCAGCGATGCCTCGGAGCGCCAGTGCATGCTGGGCGATGCATCGTGCCAGAGCAGGACGCTCTGTGCGGCCTCCCATTCGGTCTCGCGGACGTAGGCGCGGCTCGAGCGCGCGGATTGCCGCCAATCGATGCGCCCGGCCGGCTCGCCCGGGATCGCCTGCCGGTATTGCCAGAAGCTGTCGCCCATGCCGGCGCGTCGGCGGCCGTGCACCCCTTGCGCCACGGTGGCAGCGACGCGCTCGGCGGCGATCAGCAGCGCCGGCAGCCGGGCGCCGAGCGCCTGCGCCTCGGCGAGACCTGGGTGACGCGCGGCTTCGGCCGCGCCGCTGCGATCCGGCCGCGTCGTGATGGCGGTCCGGCGCCGTCGCATGATGGAACCCAGGCGGTTCACCCCAGCCGGTTCACCAGCCCGTCGATCAGGCCGGTCAGGGTGGCGCCTTCCTGTCGCGCCGGGAAGGTAAGCGCCATGCGGTGCCGCAGCACCGGCTGCGCCAGCGCGGCGACGTCCTCGATGCTCGGCGACAGGCGGCCCTGCATCAGCGCTCGTGCGCGGCAGGCCAGCATCAGCGCCTGCGCGGCGCGCGGCCCCGGACCCCAGGCGACGTCGCGGGCGAGGCGGGCGTCGCCGGCGGTTTCCGGCCGGGCACCGCGCACCAGACGCAGGATCGCATCGACGACGCGCTCGCCGACCGGCAGGGCGCGGACCAGCGCCTGCGCGGCGATCAGCTCGCCGGTGGCCAGAACCGGTTCGGCTCGCGCCGGCGTGGCGCCGGTGGTGGCGAGCAGCATCGCGCGCTCCTCGCTCTCGCCCGGATAGTCCAGGTCGATCTGCAGCATGAAGCGGTCGAGCTGTGCTTCCGGCAGCGGGTACGTGCCCTCCTGCTCGATCGGGTTCTGCGTCGCCAGCACGTGGAACGGGCGGGGCA
>CAXUCM010000022.1:0-15747 GCA_964249315.1 uncultured Acetobacteraceae bacterium
GGCGCCCGGCGACGCTGACCAAGGCCTCCGCCGACGTACTCGCCTCGATCGCGAACGCCGCCACCGTGGCCGCCAGGCCAGTGACTCCTGTGAACAGGGCCCAGAAGAGCGGCCCGATCACGAGCACAGCCTTTGTGCCCTTGCGATCGGCGAGCAGGCCACCGGGTAGCGCACCGGCCCCTCGCCGCGCTGGCGGGCGAAGCCGCAGAACAGTTCCGGCAGCCGTCTCAGATCGGCATAGAGGGCGGCATCGAACAGGCCGCCGAACAGCCGTACCGCCTCCTCCTTGAAGCCGTAGCGCGCGAGACCCAGCCCGATCAGCGCGTTGTCGTGCGGCCAGACCGAGCCGTTATGATAGGCCATCGGGTTGTAGCGCGCCTCGCCGGCGGGGATCGTGCGGATGCCCCAGCCGGAGAAGAAGCTTCGGCTCATCAACCCGGCGACGATGCGCTCGGCGCGATCCTTCGGCACGATGCCGGTCATCAGGGTGTGGCCGGCATTCGACGAGCGCACCCGGCAGGGCTGCTTGCTGCCATCCAGCGCGATCGCGTAGGTGCCGAGCTCCTCGCACCAGAACTTCATGTTGAAGGCGACGCGCAGGCTGTCGGCCTCCGCCTCCAGGCGCTCGGCCCGTGCGGTGTGTCCGAGCCGGCGCGCGATCGTCGCCGCCGCGTGCCTGGCGGCGTAGACGTAGCCCTGCACCTCGCACAGCGCGATCGGGCCTTCGGCGAGCGTGCCGTCGGCGTGGAACACGCTGTCGAAGCTGTCCTTCCAGCCCTGGTTGGCGAGACCGTTCTCGTTGCGCCGGCCATATTCGACGAAGCCGTCGCCGTCGCGGTCGCCGTGCTGGTCGATCCAGTCGAGCGCCCGCTCGATGTTCGACCACAGCCCGGCGATGGTGGCGACGTCGCCGGTGCGCTCCAGATACTGGCCGGCCAGCATGACGAAGAGCGGGGTGGAGTCGACGCTGCCGTAGTAGTGGCGGAACGGCACCTCGCCGAGCTCCGCCATCTCGCCGTGGCGCACCTCGTGCAGGATCTTGCCGGGCTCGGCGTCGGCAACCGGATCGACCGCGTCGGCCTGGTGGCTGGCGAGGTAGCTCAGCACCCCGCGCGCGATCGGCGGGTCCAGCCAGAGCGTCTGCATGGCGGTGATCAGCGCGTCGCGCCCGAACGCGGTGCTGTACCAAGGTACGCCGGCATACGGATAGGGCCCGGTCGGCTTGTCGGTGACCAGCATGTAGATGTCGCAGATGCAGCGCCGGATCGCCTCGTTGAAGATCTCGTTCGACGAGGCGATCGCCGCCGCTCGCGCCGACGAGACGCGCAGCGCCCGGCGCGCCTCGACCATCGAGAACAGGAAGGTCTCCGACGGCTTCTGGCGCACGGGATCGGTCGGCGGCTCCGGGTCGCAGGCGATCTCGAGATGGATCAGCGCGCGTGCGCCCGGCCGCAGCACCAGGTCGAAACAGGCGCTGGTCTCGGTCAGCCGGTCGGGGCGCGGCTCGAAGCGCAGGCGGGTGCTGCGCACGCGGTCGTCGAGACCGGTGTAGGACAGCAGCACGCAGTCCTCTTCGAGCACCGGTCGCGCCAGCGTGCCGCGTCGCATGCGCGGCGTGCCGCGCGCCTCGAACAGGTCGGTGAAGTCGGCCTCGAAATCGATCTCGACGCGGGCGTGCCTGGCTTCGACGTCGAAATTGCGCAACGCCACCCGCTCGTAGCAGGTGCGCTTCCAGAGGAATCGGGTGCGACGCAGATGCAGCAGGTCGTGCGCCAGGGTGGCGCCGTCGGCGAGGGTCAGGTCCGGGTTCGTCAGGTCGCAGGACAGGGTCGCGTTGTTCTCGCGCAACGTCGAGGACAGCAGGATCGGCTGCACCCCGTTCAGGGTCAGCGACAGTCCGGACAGGTGGCGCGTGTCGAGGAAGTAGATGCCGTCGGCGATGCCCGGCCCGTGCAGGATGTTGCCGCTCGGATCGAACACGCCGAACATGTCGCCGTGCTTGAGCGAGTGCAGCCGGCGTTCCGACACCAGCGAGGTGGCCGCCACCGTGTAGGCGCTCGCGGCAGCCGGCGTCTGGGGATCGAGAGTGGCGTCCTGTCGGCTGTCCAAGGGAGACGCTCCTTCGCTCGTGCG
Source organism: uncultured Acetobacteraceae bacterium (assembly GCA_964249315.1). Taxonomy (GTDB): domain Bacteria; phylum Pseudomonadota; class Alphaproteobacteria; order Acetobacterales; family Acetobacteraceae; genus Lichenicoccus. The sequence continues at coordinate 2,134 of CAXUCM010000022.1, forward strand.
AGGCCACGGTTAGCGGAAGCGGCCGCAACCGGCCAGTGCCGAGAACGTTTCTACCTCGTCATGGCCCGCACCCCGCCCCGCTCCTACGAAGAGAAACGCGACTTCAAGCGCACGCCGGAGCCGCGGGTTTCGACCCGGCCTGCAAACGGTGCCCCGATATTCGTCGTCCAGAAGCATGCCGCCCGCCGGCTGCACTGGGACTTCCGGCTCGAGCATGGCGGCGTGCTGTGGAGCTGGGCGGTGCCGAAAGGCCCGTCGATGGACCCGCGCGACAAGCGGCTGGCGGTGCATGTCGAGGACCACCCGGTCGATTACGCCGCCTTCGAGGGCACCATACCGGCCGGCAATTACGGCGCCGGCACCGTGGAGATCTGGGACCAGGGGCACTGGGCGCCGCTGCAGGACGCGGATCCGGCCGTCTCCCTGCGCCAGGGCGAGCTGAAATTCACCCTGCAGGGCCGCCGGCTGCGGGGCGGCTTCGTGCTGGTGCGGATCAAGGGACATGAGGGCGAGCGTGCCGAGAACTGGCTGCTGATCAAGGAGCGCGACACGGCGCGGACCGAGGGCGCGGACGCCGGCGCCATCGAGCAGCGCAAGCCGGTGCCGCGGCGCAAGCCCGGCCGCGCGGCGCTGCCCGACGCGCAGGCGCCGCAGCTCGCCACCCTGGTCACCGAGCCGCCGACCGGGCCGGGCTGGATCAGCGAGATCAAGTTCGACGGCTACCGCATGCTCTGCCGCAAGCAGGGCGACGCGGTCACGCTGCTGACCCGCAACGGGCTGGACTGGACCGCGCGGGTGCCGGCGCTGGCCGAGGCGGTCGCCCGGCTGCCGGCGCGAACCGCCATGCTGGACGGCGAGCTGGTCGCACTCGACGCGCACGGACGCAGCTCGTTCGCCGCCCTGCAGGACGCGCTTTCCGGCGGCCTTACCCGCAAACTCAGCTTCTACGCCTTCGACCTGCTGCACGAGGACGGCACCGACCTGCGCCCGCTGCCGCTGCAGGCGCGCAAGGCGGCGCTGGCGACGCTGCTGGGCGACGTCGATCGCGGCCCGATCCGGCTCAGCGAGCACCTGACCTCGGAGACCGCGCGGGTGCGCAGCGAGGCCTGCCGGCACGGCCTGGAAGGCATCATCTGCAAGCGTCTGGACGCGCCCTATCGCGCCGGTCGCGGCCAGGACTGGGTCAAGCTGAAATGCGAGAACCGCGACGAGTTCGTCATCATCGGCTTCACGCCGCCGAAGGGCAGCCGCGCCGGGCTCGGCGCGCTGCAGGTCGGACGCCACGACGCCGACGGCAGGCTGAGGTTCGCCGGCGGCGTCGGCACCGGCTTCACCGCGGCGCGGCTGCGCGAGTTGCGCGAGCGGCTCGACGCGCTGCCCGGCCACGGGCGGCCGAGCGAGGTGGGCGGCGTCGCCGCCGCACCGCGAGACACGGTCTGGGTCCGGCCGGAGCTGGTCGTCGAGCTGCGCTACGCCGGCATCACCACGGACGGCATGCTGCGTCACGCGAGCTTCCTCGGCCTGCGCGAGGACAAGCCGGCCCGCGAGGTGGTGATCGTCACCCCGTCGAAGACCTCGTCCCGCGGCAAGGCAGGCGGCGCACGCGACATCGGCGGCCAGCGCGTCACCCACCCGGACCGGCGGCTCTGGCCCGGCGAGGACGGCGCCAGCAAGGCCGAGCTCGCCGAGTACTGGCAGGCGGTGGCCGGCCGCGCGCTGCCGGGCATCGAACGCCGGCCGCTCGCCTTCGTGCGCTGCCCGGACGGCATCGAGGGCGAGCATTTCTTCCAGAAGCACAAGACGCGCGGCATGCCGGAGGCGATCGGCGAGGGCGCCTTCGAGAAGGGGCCGTACCTGACCCTGGCCGGCATCGCCGGGCTGATCGCGGCGAGCCAGATGGCGGCGATCGAGCTGCATTGCTGGGGTTCCAGCCTGGACGATGCCGGCCATGCCGACCAGCTCGTGTTCGACCTCGATCCCGGCGAGGGCACGCCGTTCGCGGACGTCGTCGCCGCCGCACACGACGTGCGCCGCCGCCTGAAGGCGGAAGGCTTGACCAGCTACCCGCGCACCAGCGGCGGCCGCGGCCTGCACGTGGTGGCACCCGTGCGCACGCGGGCGGACTGGAGCGCGGTGCGCGCCTGGTGCCGGCAGTTCGCCGAGCGGATGGAGCGAGAGGCGCCGAAATCCTACGTCGCCAGCACGCGCAAGAACCGGCGCGCCGGACGGATCCTGGTCGACTGGCTGCGCAACGGCCTCGGCTCGACGGCGATCGCCTCCTATGCGCCGCGCGCGCGGCCGGGTGCGACCGTCGCCACCCCGCTCGCCTGGCGCGAGGTGACCGAGGCGCTCGACCCCGCCGCCTTCACCATCCGCACGGTGCCGGCGCGGCTGCGTCGGGCCGATCCGTGGCGCAACTTCGACGCCGACCGGCGCGATCTCGACCCCTGAGGAGTGATCCATGGCCGAACGACCGATCTGGCGAGGCAGTCTGCGCCTCGCCCTGGTTTCCTGTCCGATCGCGCTCTACGGCGTCAAGCAGCCGGGAGAGTCGCTGCATTTTCATTTCATCAATCCCGACACCGGAAATCGCGTGCACATGGTCACGCAGGATGCCGAGACCGAGGCGGAGCTGTCCCGCCAGGACCTCAAGCGCGGCTACGAGTTCGAGAAGGGTCGCTACGTCCTGCTCGACGACGAGGATTTCGAGCATGCCCGCATCGACAGCTCCAGCGTGCTGACCATCGGCAAGTTCGTCGAGGCCGACAGCATCGACCCGGTCTATTACGATTCCAGCTATTACGTCGTGCCCGACGGCACCGCGCGCGACCGCCAGGAGGATGTCTACATCGTGCTGCGGGACGCGATCGCGAAGACCGGGCGGGTGGCGCTGTCGCGGCTGGTGCTTTCGCGACGCGAGCGCGCGGTGGCGCTGACGACGATGCGCGACGGGCTGGTGCTGCACACGCTGCACGACATGCGCGAGATCACCGACCCCGAGCACCTGTTCGGCGAGCTGCCGCGCGGCCGGCCCGACAAGGAGATGGTCGCCCTGGCGACGCAGCTGATCGAGCGGCAGACCGCCCGGTTCGAGCCGGGCGACATGGAGGATCGCTACGAGGCGCGGCTGCGCGCGGTGATCGAGGCCAAGCTGCGCGGCGTCGCCCCCGAACCCGAGCCGGAGCCGGAGGCGCCCTCCAACGTGGTCGATCTGATGGCGGCGCTGCGAAGCAGCCTCGGCGAGACGGCGGCGCCCAAGTCGAAGCTCGGCTCGAAGGCCGGTTCGAAGCCGAAATCGAAACCCAGGCCGACGGCACCGACGCAGAAGCCTGGGAAGAGCAGCCCTCCCGCGAAGCCGGCCAGGCGCCGCTCGGCCTGAAGACTCGTTCTGGTTCCCTTGCGCGCCGCCAGCCTGTATAGGCGGCGCAGATGTGCAGATAGCAGGACGGCGTCATTCCATGGACAGCATCACGGCCACCCCTCAGGATTGCAAGGTCAAGGATCCGAGCCTCGCCGGCTGGGGCCGCAAGGAGATTTCCATCGCCGAGGGCGAGATGCCCGGGCTGATGGCGCTGCGCGAGGAGTTCGGCGCGAGCCGGCCGCTGCAGGGCGCGCGCATCGCCGGCTGCCTGCACATGACCATCCAGACCGCGGTGCTGATCGAGACGCTGACCGCGCTGGGTGCGACCGTGCGCTGGTCGTCGTGCAACATCTTCTCGACCCAGGACCATGCCGCCGCCGCCATCGCCGCCGCCGGGATCCCGGTGTTCGCCTGGAAGGGCCTGTCCGAGGACGAATTCTGGTGGTGCATCGAGCAGACCGTGCGCGGTCCGGACGGCTGGACGCCGAACATGATCCTCGATGACGGCGGCGACCTCACCGTGCTGATGCACGACAAGTATCCCGAGCTGCTCGCGGACGTGCGCGGCATCTCCGAGGAGACCACCACCGGCGTGCACCGCCTGTGGGAGATGGCCAAGAAGGGCACGCTGGCGGTGCCGGCGATCAACGTCAACGACAGCGTCACCAAGTCGAAGTTCGACAACCTCTACGGCTGCCGCGAGAGCCTGGTGGACGCGATCCGTCGCGGCACCGACGTGATGATGGCGGGCAAGGTCGCGGTGGTCGCCGGCTACGGCGACGTCGGCAAGGGCTCCGCCGCCTCGCTGCGCCAGGCCGGCTGCCGGGTGCTGGTCACCGAGGTCGATCCGATCTGCGCGCTGCAGGCCGGCATGGAAGGCTACGAGGTGGTCACCATGGAGCGCGCCGCACCCCGCGGCGACATCTTCGTCACCGCCACCGGCAATGTCGACGTGATCACCATCGAGCATATGCGCGAGATGAAGCATCGCGCCATCGTCTGCAACATCGGACATTTCGACTCCGAAATCCAGATCGACGCGCTGCGCAACCACAAATGGGACAACGTCAAGCCGCAGGTCGACGAGGTCGAGTTCCCCGACGGCAAGCGGCTGATCGTGCTGTCCGAGGGGCGGCTGGTCAATCTCGGCAACGCCACCGGCCACCCGTCCTTCGTGATGTCGGCCTCGTTCACCAACCAGACGCTGGCGCAGATCGAGCTGTGGACCGCGCCTGCCGGCAAGTACCAGCGTCAGGTCTACACCCTGCCCAAGCATCTCGACGAGAAGGTCGCCGCCCTGCACCTGGCCAAGATCGGCGCCGAGCTGACCCGACTGACCGACAAGCAGGCCGCCTATATCGACGTGAACCAGGCCGGCCCGTTCAAGCACGAGCTGTATCGCTACTAGCTCCGGCATGGTCCGGCTTCGCACCGGTCCATACGGCACGCTCTCCACGGGCGAGCCGGTGACCGGTGCCACGCTCAGCGCCGCGAACGGCGTCTCGGTCAGCGTGATCAGCTACGGCGGCATCATCACCGCGATCGAGGCGCCGGACCGGGACGGTCGCTCGGCCAACGTGGTGCTCGGCTTCGCCGACCTCGCCGGCTACGAGACGCAGAACGGCGACTGCCATTTCGGCGCGCTGATCGGCCGCTACGGCAACCGCATCGCCCGCGGCCGCTTCGAGCTCGACGGCGCCTCGTTCCAGTTGCCGATCAACGACCCGCCGAACACGCTGCATGGCGGCCCGGACGGGTTCGGCGGCCGCAACTGGACGATGACGCCGCTCGGCGAGGATGCGGTCCGGCTCAGCCTGGTCAGCCCGGACGGGGACGCCGGCTTTCCCGGCAGGCTGCAGGTCGACGTCACCTACCGGCTCGACGATGACGGCGCGCTGCGCATCGACTATGCGGCCAGCACCGACCGGGCGACGGTGCTGAACCTGACCAACCACAGCTACTTCAACCTGGCCGGCAACGGCAGCGGCTCGATCGACCGGCAGGTGATCCGGATCGAGGCCGACCGCTACACGCCGGTCGACGCGAACTTCATCCCGACCGGCGCCATCGCCGAGGTCGACGGCACGCCGCTCGATCTGCGCCGGGACACCCCGATCGGCAGGTTCTGGCGCGACGCCGCACTCGCGCATACGCGCGGCTACGACCATAACTGGGTGCTGCGCCGGGCCGCCGGCGACGACCTCGTCCTGGCAGCGGAGGCGCACGACCCGCTCAGCGGCCGCGCCGTGACCTGCCTGACCACGCAGCCGGGCCTGCAGTTCTACACCGGCAACTTCCTCGACGGCACCCGGGTCGGCTCCGCCGGCACGCTCTACCGCCAGGGCGACGGCTTCTGCCTGGAGACGCAGCATTTCCCGGACGGGCCTAACCATCCGTCGTTTCCCTCTACCGTGCTACGCTCCGGCGACACCTACCGGCAAAGCACGGTGTTCCGCTTCCACATCAAGGGTTAAGGTTGGGGCTCCGCCCCAAGCCCCGCCAAAGGCTCGCCTTTGGAAACCTCTTCTTGCGACTCGACCTTGACGACAGGACTGCGAAGTCGCGCTTCGACCCCGCCAAGGCGAAGCCTTATCACCAGCTCACCCGTATGAGGCCGATCCCAAGCCGCCGCGTATCGTAGCTCAAGCCGAACGAGGCGGGCGAACGCGGTCGATCCATCGCAAGGTGGAGGTCCAGATGCCCCGCCTTTCGCGCGATCAAGCTCACCGTCACGGCGATCTCGATCTGCCCGGAGGGCGGAACGACCACCCGCTCAGGCATCAGGTCTCCCGGCTGGATCAGCATTACGACCTGTCCCTCGCGCGCATATGAGGGTGCGAACACGGTGAGCCGCACCAGACGGGTCTCAGCTGCCACCGGCAGGCGCAACAGCGCCACGGGTCCGGTCGTCCAGGCTCCCCAGCCTTCCTGCTCCCAGCCGGCCCGCAGGATGCTGCAGCGCAATGGCCATTTGAGCGCGCCGATGGTCACCGACCGCGGCAGAGGCTCCGCGTCGATCGTCCGGCGGAGGTTCGCCGGGAGCCAGCAACTCGGCGGATCCGTCATGAAGTGGGCGCGATACTCTTCATCGACGCTGGGAGACAACGCCAGCCGGCAGATCCAGAGTTCGGCGCCGATCAGCAGGATGGCGAGTACGAGCCGAGGCGCGACCAGGCGTCCCGTCCTAGATGAGGAAGACCGCATGCCCGAACCAGGCCTGAAGCAGCACACCCTGCACCAGGGCCATCATCGCGAGGATCAGCCATCGCAGCGGCGCCGGACGGAGGCATCCCAGCAGATCGAACAGCGCGAACAGGAAAGCAGGGTTGCCGCACAGGTATCGTGGCAACGCGACGAGACCGGTGGACAGGCAGACGAGCAGCGTCGATGCGGCCAGCCACGCTTCGAGGAGACGGCGCTGCCAGAGCAGCCAACCGGCAAGGACGAAGCCGAGCAGCGCGAAGCCGGAGCCGTAGCTGCCGCTCTGCTTGCCGTGGTCGAGCAGGCGGCGCCAATCCCATTCGCGCAATCCGAACCAGATTTCCGGCAGCGGATCGCGAACGGGTCTGTTCCAGGAAGTCTGCACGTGTCGGAAGGCGAGCGGATCGCCGACCACGTGCCAGAGCAGCACCATGAACGCCGCCACGCCGAGCGGCGCGAGGGCGATGGGAAGCGCCACGTCGGCGAGAACTTCGATCCGTTGCGACACAGTCAGACCCGGCCGGAACCCGCCCAGCCCGTGACGCAACCGCTCGATGACCAGCGCAGGTACCAGCAACACGGCGGTGGGTCGTACCGCGGTAAAGAGGCCGAGCACCATGGCGCTGCCAAGCGGTCGACGCCGGCGCAGCATCAGCAGCGCCGCGGTCGCAAGCAGGAGGTGGAGGCTCTCCGTGTATGGAAGGAAGTAATACAGGCTGTACGGCAGCACCACGATGAACACCAGCCATGCGCGGCGGTCGCTCCGCGGCCGCGTCTCCCGCAGGTAGACCGTGGAGAGCAGCGCGAAACCGCCAAATGCGATGACCGACACCGCCAAGCCTGCCGCCACCGGTTCCCCGAGCAGGTATCGCATGAGCCGCACCGCGAGCGGATACAGGGGAAAGAAGGCCCAGTTCGCCTGGCCGCTCTCGAGACGCGGCTGCAGATCGTAGCCGTACGTCACGATGGACATGTACCAGCCGCAATCCCACTGGCATAGGGCCGAACTCAGGCCGCCATGCTGTCGGGCGGCAACCCAGTACAGCCCGAGCTTCACGCCGATCAGGACGATCGCGAGTGCCGCGCATTGCCGTAGCGACCAGGGATCCGGACGCTGCACCGACACCGCGCCGGTCACCCGGCTCGATGAAGCAGGCGGGGCGGCCAGCCACGTGAGCAGAAACGCAGATGGATCTCAAAGGCTTCGCCTTTGATGGGGTTCAAGGGGCAAGGCCCCTTGGCTTGCCTGACTTCACGCCCACGCGGCTCAGATCCCGGTCGTTCTCGATGCGTTGCGACACCAGGTCGTAGAGCGCCTGTCCGTGTTGCGATCCCGGGGCGGTCTGCTCGTTCTCCTCGAGAACGACGACCTGGGCCGCGTCGAGCAGCGTCCATGCCCGGCGCGCCTCGTCGACGGGGAAGCGGCGGTCGCCCGGATACAGCGCCATGCGGTTGTGGAAATACTCGTAGAGCTCGATCCTGGGCGGACAGCTCGTCATCGCGAGGATCTTGTTGACCTGGTAGGTAAAGCTGCCGCCGACTTCCGCCAGCGGGATCTCGACGCAAGGCTTGTTCGGCTCGCGGCGCACGTGGACTTCCGGCGTCCGGTCGTTCAGACCGGTGTACGGCACGTCGAGCAGATCGATCAGGTCGTGATCGACGTCGTGCGGTGCGGCCAGCCTCCAGTCGAAGCTGAATTCATCCAGCCGACGCCACGATCCGGATCGAGCCACCTCCCTGACCAGGTCCCGTGCCGCGATCGCCGCCATGAGGTCGTTGAAATGGGTGCCGCCCTGCGGAAACGGCGGAAAATCGTAGCTGGATTTCGCTCGCGCGGTGCTCTCGACGGCATCCACAAGGTTGACCCCGGCTCGTCTGAGAATTTCCGCATAGATTTCGTGGGTCCCGACACGATCGCGCCTGGAGGCGGGGCACGGCCAACCGGTCGGAATGTTCTCCGGCTCGATCGACGCCTTCGACGGCGTCAGCAGATAGATGAAGACCTTGTCGTGCGCCGCGTACCAGCGCTGCATCCGCATCATTGCCGACGCCCAGCTCTCGGCCCGGGGCGCCAGGGCATCGAGGTTGCGCGAGCAATATTCGTCCAGATAGGCGTTCTCGTAGAGCACGTCGTGGCGCCCGATCGTGATGAACCAGCTCGGCGATTGATGCAGCACCGACCAGTAGATCTGCCCCTTCACCTTCACGGCCGCGGCCAGGAGCGGAAAATGGCGGCCGAAGACATGCGCATAGGCGCGTTCGAACGCGCCGGAAAGCACGGAGCGACGGCTGAGTTCGGGCTGCGGCGTCGGACGTTGCACGCCGCGCAACGCGGTGTGGCTGTACATCGGCACGCCGGCGACGAGCCGGTGCAGGGCGTTGCCGTAGACCAGCAGGCTCGGCAGTGCGATCAGCGCGATGCCGCACAGGATGGGTGTGCGCCAGAGGATGCTACGGCGCATCGCAGCCGGACCGGCAGGGAGCGCCTCGAAGGATCAAGGCCGCCGGCGGAACACCGCGTCGATGCGTCCGAGCGCCCAGTCCACCTCGTCCGCGGTGATCACCAGCGGCGGCGCGAAGCGGATGGTGTGGTCGTGGGTCTCCTTGGCCAGCACGCCGCGACGGCGCAGCGCCTCGACGAACGGGCGGGCGCCGCCGGCTTCGGGGTGCAGTTCCACCGCCAGCATCAGGCCGCGTCCGCGCACCGCGCGCACCACGTCGCGATCGAGCCCGGCGAGCCCGCCGAGCCCGGCGAGGAACTGCTCGCCGCGTCGTGCGGCGTTCTCGATCATGCCCTCCTCGACCAGCACCCGCAGCGAGGCGCGCGCGACCGCGCAGGCGAGCGGGTTGCCGCCGAAGGTGCTGCCATGCTGGCCCGGCTGCAGCACGCCCAGCACGTCGCTGTTCGAGAGCACCGCGGAGACCGGATAGAAGCCGCCGCCGAGCGCCTTGCCGACCAGGGTGAGGTCGGCCTCGATGCCCTCATGCTCCTCGGCCAGCAGCCGCCCGGTGCGGCCGAGACCGGTCTGGATCTCGTCGAGGATCAGCATGACGTTGTTGCGCGTGCAGATCTCGCGCACCCGCTTCAGGTAGCCCGCCGGCGGGATGATCACCCCGGCCTCGCCCTGGATCGGCTCGACCAGGAAGCCGGCGGTGCGCGGCGTGATCGCCGCCTGCAACGCGTCCGCGTCGCCGAACGGCACCACCCGGAAGCCGGGCAGGAACGGACCGAAATCGTCGCGCGAATCGGGATCGGTCGAGAACGAGATGATGCCGAGCGTGCGGCCGTGGAAGTTGTCGGCGCAGACGATGATCTCGGCCTCGCCCACGGGCACGCCCTTGATCCGGTAGGCCCATTTGCGCACCGCCTTGATCGCGGTCTCCACCGCCTCGGCGCCGCTGTTCATCGGCAGCACCTTGTGCGAGTTGGTCAGCCGCGCGAGGTCCTCGTAGAACAGCGCGAGCTGGTCGTTGCGGAAGGCGCGCGAGGTCAGCGCCAGCCGGCCGGCCTGTCGGGTCAGCGCCTCGAGGATCTTCGGATGGCAGTGCCCCTGGTTGACCGCGGAATAGGCCGCCAGGCAGTCCAGGTAGCGGTTGCCGTCGATGTCGGTGACCCAGATGCCGCGTCCCTCGGTCAGCACCACGTCGAGCGGCTTGTAGGTGTTGGCGCCGAGCCGGCTCTCGATCTCGATGAACTCGGGGCGGTCCTCGGAATTGCGCAGGAACATCGGGAGGTGCCTCGACTTCAATAGGATCCGGCTTCGACGGCGTGGGTGCGGCCGGCGGGCCGGTCCAGCACGATGCGTCCGAACAGGCTGGCGAGCAGTTCGGTCAGCACGCGCGCGGTGCGGCCGCGCTCGTCCAGGAACGGGTTCAGCTCGACCACGTCGAGCGACCCGACCAGCCCGCTCTCGTGCAGGATCTCCATCATCAGGTGGGCTTCGCGGTAGGTGGCGCCGCCGGGCACGGCGACGCCGACGCCGGGCGCCAGCGACGGATCGAGCAGGTCGGCATCCAGGCTGACATGCAGGTGCACGTCGCGCGCGGCCAGCCGGTCGAGCAGCGCGCGCAGCGGCACCGAGATGCCGGACTCGTCGATCGCGCGCATGTCGGTGCAGTCCACGCCGGCCGCGGCCAGCCGCAGGCGCTCGACGCGATCGACCGAGCGCAGCCCGAACAGGTGCAGCGCGCTCGCCGCCAGCGGCTCGAACGCGCCGGGTTCGAGCAGCGCCTGCAGGCTGGGCTCGCCGGTCAGAAAGGCGGTCGGCATGCCGTGCATGTTGCCGCTCGGGCTGCTCTGCGGGGTGTTGAAGTCGGCATGCGCGTCGAGCCAGAGCACCGCCAGCTCGCGCCCCTGCGCGCGGCAGTGCCGGGCCAGGCCGGGGATCGTGCCGAACGCGATCGCGTGGTCGCCGCCCAGGAAGACGGGGATGCCGCCGGCCTGGGCGAGGGCGAAGCTCTCGCGGGCGAGCCGGCGCGTCCAGGCCTGCACCTCGTCCCAGCGGCGCAGCGTCGGCTCCGGCGGCGCGGTGGCACCCCCTGCATCGATCCCGGTGACGTCGCCATGGTCGAGCGCCGTGTGGCCGAGGTCGCCGAGCACCTCCAGCAGGCCCGCGGTGCGGAACGCCGCCGGACCCATCGCGGTGCCGCGCACGCTGACGCCGCACTCCATCGGACAGCCGAGGATGCGGATCGTCTTGGTGGCGAGATGGCTCGGCGGCGGCAGGCTGTCGGGCATGGACGATCTCTTCGAGGGCGCGCCGGCGCAGCATGCCGCATCGCGCCGCGGAATGGCAGCATCGTGACGCGGCCGAGCCGGAAGCGGCGCCTTGCCCGAGCCGGAGGCGCGCCTCAATTGACTCTTGCCGACGCTCTGAACAGGCTCGGCCTCTGACAGGGAGAACGAGAATGAGCGCAGCAGCCCCCGACGCCTTCATCGGCGTCGATGTCGGCAGCACCAGCGCCCGTGCCGGCGTGTTCACGTCGGACGGCCGGGCGCTCGGTCGGCATGTGGAGCCGATCCGCACCTGGCGGCCGCAGCCGGACCATGTCGAGCAGTCCAGCGAGGACATCTGGCGTGCGGTCTGCGCCTGCGTGCGTGCGGCGGTCTCGCAGAGCGGCGAGGTCCGCATCGCCGGCATCGGCTTCGATGCGACCTGCTCGCTGGTGGCGCTCGATGCCGAGGGCGCTCCGGTCAGCGTCAGTGCCGGCGGTGCGGACGCGCAGAACGTGGTGGTGTGGATGGACCATCGCGCCGACGCCGAGGCGAGGCACATCAACGCCGGCGCGCACGACGTGCTGCGCTATGTCGGCGGCCGCGTCTCGCTGGAGATGCAGACCCCCAAGCTGCTCTGGCTGAGACGGCACCTGCCGCAGAGCTGGCAGCGCGCCGCGCTGTTCTTCGACCTGCCGGACTTCCTGACCTGGCGCGCCACCAGCTCGACCTCGCGCTCGCTCTGCTCGACGGTCTGCAAATGGACCTATCTCGGCCACGAGCAGCGCTGGGACGAAGGCTACTTCCGCGCCATCGGGCTCGACGACCTGGCCGATGAGGGCTTCGCGCGGATCGGTCGCACCGTGCTGCCGATCGGCACGAAGCAGGGCGAAGGGCTCGACGCACGCGCCGCCGCCGAGCTCGGGCTGCCGGCGGGGATCGCCGTCGGCGCCTCGGCGATCGACGCGCATGCCGGCGGCATCGGCACGATCGGCGTCACGCTGGACGGCACCGAGGCCGATCTCGACCGGCGCCTCGCCCTGGTCGGCGGCACCTCGAGCTGCCACATGACGGTGTCGCCGGAGCCGCGCTTCGTGCCCGGCATCTGGGGGCCGTACTTCTCGGCGATGATCCCGCAGATGTGGCTGAACGAGGCCGGGCAGTCCGCCGTCGGCAGCCTGGTCCACCACGTGGTGCAGACCCATGCCGCCTACCCGGCACTGGCCCAGCAGGGCGGCTCGATCTTCGACCGGCTGAACGACCGGCTGGCGGCGCTGGCTGAGGCGGAGGCGGCGGCGCACCCGTCGATGCTCACCGCCGGGCTGCATGTGGATCCGGACTTCCACGGCAACCGCTCGCCGCGCGCGGATTCGAGCCTGCGCGGCATGATCTCCGGGCTGAGCCTGTCGGCGACGGCGGACGACCTGGCGCGGCTCTATCTGGCGACGCTGCAGGCGCTGGCCTACGGCACCCGGCACATCATCGAGACGCTGAACGCCAGCGGCTACCGGATCGACACGATCCTGGCGTCCGGGGGCTTCACCCGCAACCCGGTGTTCCTGCGCGAGCACGCCGACGCCACCGGATGCCGGATCGTGCTGCCCGAGGAGCCGGAGGCGGTGCTGCTCGGGGCCGCGGTCCTGGGCGCGGTCGCCGGCGGCCGCCATGGCTCGGTGCAGGCGGCGATGGCGGCGATGACCCGGGCCGGTCGGGTGATCGAGCCGGATCCGCGTGCGCGCGCCTTCCACGACGGCAAATACGCGGTGTTCCTGCGCATGACCGAGGCCCAGCTCGCCTGGCGCGCGCTGATGCAGCCGGCACGCGACTGACCCGGCGTACGGCACCGCGTCCGATGCGACGTCCCCGGCAGGACGGCGGCAGGCGCGCGGCGGTGATCGCGGCCGGGCTGATCGCGGCAGCCCCGGCGAGGCCGCAGGAGCAGAGGGGGCAGGAGCAGGGGGGGCAGGAGCCGGCGCCGCAGCAGCAAGCGGGGGCAGCGTTCGCGCAGCACGATTATGCACGGGCGCGCAGCCTCTGGCTCGGCCTTGCCGAGCGCGGCGACGCCGAAGCCGCGTTCCGCCTCGGGCTGCTCGCCGAGACCGGGAATGCCGGCCCCGGCGACGCGACTGCGGCCTATCGCTGGTTCCTGCAGGCGGCGCAGCAGGGTCACGCGGCGGCCGAGTTCAACGTCGCGGTGATGCAGGACGCCGGCGACGGCGTGGTCGCGGCGGTGCGCGCCTTGGACGACAGCTACCTCGTCGTCCAAGGGCCGCCCGGCACCGGGAAGACGTACACCGCGGCGCGCTCCGTCCTGGCCCGCCGGCGGGACGGACGTCGG
>CAXUCM010000022.1:15757-19469 GCA_964249315.1 uncultured Acetobacteraceae bacterium
CAGTACAACCTGGCGCTGCTCTACAACACCGGCGACGGCGTGCCGCACAACCCGGCGGTCGCGCGCGCCTGGTTCAAGCGTGCGGCAAGCAGCGGGCTGGCGGCGGCCGGCGAGCAGCTCGGCACCCGGACCGACCCGTTCGCCGCGCGCCTGACGCAGAGCGACACGCTGCATCCGGGAGTGCCGGTGACGCCGCTCGGCGGCGACGAGGTGGCGCTCGGCCCCGGCAATGCGGCCGAATTCGTCTTCACCGCACCGGCGGAAGCAATCCCGGTGCGCTATTTTCTGCAGGTGGTGGCGCGCGACGCACCGGGCAGCAGGGAGATCCATGCCGACTACGTCGACGTCACCGCGATCCTGGTGCGTCTCGCCGCCGGCCATGCGTTCGCCTGGCGCGTGTTCACCGTCTCGCCGCGCGGCGGCAGCTACACCGTGACGCCCTGGGTCGAGTTCCGGACGCGCGGCGCCGCCAAGGAAGGCCAGGGCTCTGCCCATTGATCCGCTTCGCGGCTCGATCGCTCAGGGCTCGGCCTTGAGAATCCGTTCAGGATGCCGATCGGCCATTTCATGTTCGAAGGCCGTGAATTGTTGCTCCAGACGCCATTGCGCGCGAGCCTTCTCGCTTGCAGCGAGCAAATCCGCAGACGGGGTCCCGGGCACCCCATCATCGCCGATCGGGATGGACGCGCCGGCGAGGAAGCTTTCCCGTAACGAGGCACGCGCCAGCTGCTTGAGATCCGCATAACCGAGATGCCAGGTCAGGCTGGCGCGCAGATACTCGTGGGTCAGATCGATCCGCTCCACGCCTTCGTCGTCCGTGCAGAGCACGACAGGAACCCCGCTCGCGCGATAGACCGGAAACGGATGGTCCCGCCCGGCGACGCCCAGGATCTGCTCGTTGCTCGTGGCGTTGATCTCGACCGCGACCTGGCGGACGGCCATCTCCCGGAGCAGATCAGGCGCATGGTCCTCGAAGACGATGGATACGCCGTGGCCGATTCGTGCCGCACCGGCGATCTCGACGGCCTGGCGAATGTGGAAGCGAAGCGCCTCCGGCGGCACGAGCCCGGGCGCAAGCTCCCCGGCATGCAGGCTCAGATGCAGACCCGGGTCGCGCGATTTCAGGAAGCGCAGCATCCGCATGTGCAGCGTGTAGTCGCCGAGCGCCACCGGATCATCCTCGGGCGCTGCGATGTTGACGCCGACATAGCGTGGGTCCGCACGCGTCAGCATCGCCGCGAAGGCAGCCTGCGCGAACACCGCGCGCGGTGGCAGCGTCCGCAAGGCGAAGCCCTGGTAACGGATCAGCACCTGACACGCAGGAGGCGTCGGCGCGGCACTGCAGCCGAGCAGCCGCCGCATGCGCAGCTCGGACCCGTCCGTGTCGCGCCTTGCCGCCGCCACGAGCGGTTCGAGCTTGTCGCGGATCGCGGCCAGGTCGCCGTCGAAGTCGTCGTCCCTCCAGTGCGCCGCCATGCCGATGGCGATGACGGCGTCGAGGCGAGGAAGCGTGATGATCTCGAGATAGGAGACATGCTCGGCGGCGGCCCGCGTCGCCTCCTCCGCCAGCATCGCACCGGTATCGTGCCCGGCAGCCTCGAACCTGCCGAAGGTGGCGAAGAAATGGTCGTGCCCGGAACGATCGGTTGCCGTCGCGACGAAGTCGCGCATCGACAGCGCGTCGACCATCCGGTTCCATAAGGCCGGGTCGGCGGCGAGCGCTGCCGTGGCGACCTGAGCCGGGGGCACGCAGGGCGGCGTTCGGATCGCAAGTGCTGCGGCATCGATGCAGAGCCCGGCTGCCTTCGCGTGCGCGAGGTAGGACTCCGCGTAGACGGCACCGTCGAGATGATTGTGGAGGTCGCCGCCTTTCGGCATCGCGGCCAGAAACATACGCAATCGAAGCGGGTCCTCGCGCAACGCCTCGAACCGTCGCGCGGTCGACTGGAACGCGGTTCCCGCCCGGCCGACGGCGCTGCCTGGCCAGACCCAGGACAAGGTGAGCAGCAAGCAGACGATGGCCCCTCCCAAGCCCCGCCAGAGGCTCACCTTCAGAAACCTCCTTGAGAGCAAATGGATTCTCAAGGCTGAGCCTTGAGCGGGTCCAGGGCAGAGCCCTGGCCTTGACGGATCATGTGCAAGGCTTGTCGGTCGGGGTTGCGGCGGCGGATGCCTTGGCTCACTGTCGTTCTCACCCGGGCCGGTATGATTGATGCGTCGGAGGAGGGTGTCTTGCAACGTTTCTACCTCGATGACCTGCGGGTCGGTCAACGCTTCGAAAGTGCGACGCACACGATCGACGAGGCCGAGATCATCGAGTTCGCCAGCCGCTTCGATCCGCAGAGCTTCCATGTCGACGCCGAGGCGGCGAAGCGATCGATGTTCGGCGGCCTGGTGGCGAGCGGCTGGCATACCGCCGCGATCACGATGCGGCTCCTGGTCTCGGGCGGGCTGCCGATCGAAGGCGGCATGGTCGGCGCCGGCGGCGAGATCACCTGGCCCGACGCCGTACGCCCCGGCGACACTCTGCGCGTGTCGAGCGAGGTGCTGACGGTGACGCCGTCACGCTCGCGCCCGCAACGCGGCACCGTGACGATACGCAGCGAGACGCGCACCCAGCGCGACACGGTGGTTCAGCTGTTCGTCCCGCGGATCATCGTCATGCGGCGACCGGATCCGGCGGAGGCATGACGCTGGCGGGGTCTCGATCCCGTTCACGCCGTTTCAGTGCCATCCTCCAGGCGTCCGGTCATCCGACGCGTCCGGCAGCACGCCTGGTGTCGGTCGGGCAGGAGCAGGGTGAACCGACGGTCAGCGGCCGCCTGAGCGGGCAGATATAGGCGCCCGCATAGCAGCGTGTGGAAGAAGCCGTGATGTAGGGCGGCGGCTGCGTGTAGACCACCGGCGCCGGTGCATAGACCGCCCTGGGTCCGAAGAACGGAGAGAATGGATAGAACGGCGCGAAGACGGGAAAGCCGAAACCGAACCCTATGAATCCGTAAGCCTTGGCGGGATGCATCGGCGGCAGCAGCAGCACGCCGGTGGCGAGGGAGGCGATGAAGCGCGGCGAAGGCGGGAAAAGCGGGAGAGCATAGCCGGGGACCCCGCTGGAACACGGTTGGAAGTGACCCACGCCTGATCACGGTTTCCGTCGATCGGTCGATTAACCTTCCCTTGATCCGACCCGCTCTCTCGTCGCCCGAGTCACCGATCCCGGTCGCTCTAATGAGCTTGGCGCACAGAGGCGCACTACTTCGACAGGCTATACTGCCTCTGTTGTGGAAACTGACTGACATAAGGCTCCCGCCAATCTCCGACGGGGAATCGATGGCGTGCGTTGCCCTCGATCAGGGTCAGACGTTCCTTGTCGTTGGAACAAACGCAATCGTGCCAGGCGTTGAGGAATTGCTCGTCGGTCAAGGCCTGGAGTGCTGCGGCGTCTTTCGCCCAGTGGTTCGGATGATCTTCCATGATTGCTTCGCTCCCGCCTGGAGGCCGATTTCGGCTCCGCTCACTGACGGCTCCAGGAAACCGCCAGCTGGAGTAATAAAGCATTACCGTGCGCGTCATTCCAGGCTGCTCATCGCCGGCTCAACCGAAAGTCTGATCGTTCGGAGACAAGGGTGGCGCTTTTTCAAACAGACTACCTAGACGAATGGATTCTCAAGGCTGAGCCTTGAGCGATTGAGCCGCGAAGCGGATCAATGGGCAG
>CAXUCM010000023.1:0-18328 GCA_964249315.1 uncultured Acetobacteraceae bacterium
AGGTTTCCAAAGGCGAGCCTTTGGCGGGGCTTGGGGCGGAGCCCCAACCTCAACCCTGGCACGGGCGCCCGCAATGCTGGAAAAAAGCTTCAACCCCAACGACGTCGAGACGGCACTCTACGAGAGGTGGCAGGAAGCCGGCAGCTTCGATGCCGAGCCGGGCAGCGACAAGCCGCCCTACGCGATCATGATCCCGCCGCCGAACGTCACCGGCACGCTGCATTCGGGTCATGCGCTGAACATGACGCTGCAGGACATCCTGATCCGCTGGCAGCGCATGCGCGGGCGCGACGCGCTCTGGCAGCCCGGCACCGATCATGCCGGCATCGCCACCCAGCTCGTGGTCGAGCGCGCGCTGCGCGACGAGCAGACCAGCCGCGAGCAGGTCGGCCGCGAGGCGTTCGTCGAGCGGGTCTGGGCGTGGAAGCAGCAGTCGGGCAGCACGATCACCCGGCAGCTGCGACGGCTCGGCTGCTCGCTGGACTGGCATCGCGAGCGCTTCACCATGGACGCGGGCTTGTCCCGGGCGGTGCGCGAGGTGTTCGTCAGCCTGCACCGCGACGGGCTGATCTATCGCGCCCGTCGGCTGGTGAACTGGGACCCGGTGTTCCGCTCGGCGCTGTCGGACCTCGAGGTCGAGAGCCGCGAGGTGCGCGGCCATCTCTGGCACATCAGCTATCCGCTCGAAGGAAACGATGGCGGCTCGATCGTGGTGGCGACCACCCGTCCGGAGACGATGCTGGGCGACATGGCGGTGGCGGTGCATCCAGAGGATGCACGCTATGCCGGTCTGGTCGGGCGGACCGTGCTGCTGCCGCTGACCGGACGGCGGGTGCCGATCATCGCCGATGCGTATTCCGATCCGGAGAAGGGCACCGGCGCGGTGAAGATCACGCCCGCGCACGACTTCAACGATTTCGCCGTCGGGCAGCGTCACGGGCTGGCGATGCCGAGCATCCTCGATGCGGACGGCCGCATCCTGCTCGACGAGATCGAGGACGGGTTGCGGGCCTCGGACGGGCTCGCCGATCCGGACTTCGTGCGCACGCTCGCCGGACGGACGCGCGAGGATGCCCGGATCGCCATCGTCGCCGAGCTCGAACGGCTCGGCCGGATGGTCGCCATCGAGCCGCATACCCACCAGGTGCCGCATGCCGAGCGCGGCGGCGCTGTGCTCGAACCGCGCCTGACCACGCAATGGTACTGCGATGCCGCGCGCCTGGCCGGTCCCGCGGTGGCGGCCGTGGAGCAGGGCCGGGTGCAGTTCGTGCCGCGGCAATGGGAAAACACGTTCTTCGCCTGGATGCGGGAGATCCAGCCCTGGTGCATCAGCCGGCAGCTCTGGTGGGGCCATCGGATCCCGGCCTGGTACGGGCCGGACGGCGAGGTGTTCGTCGCCCATGACGAGGAAGAGGCCGGGCAGGCGGCACGGCGGCATTACGGTGAGCCCGCGGCCCTGGTGCGCGACGACGACGTGCTCGACACCTGGTTCAGCTCCGGCCTGTGGCCGTTCTCGACGCTGGGCTGGCCCGAGCGCACCGCCGAAGTCGCACGCTATTATCCCGGCGCGGTGCTGGTCACCGGCTTCGACATCATCTTCTTCTGGGTCGCCCGGATGATGATGCTGGGCCTGCACTTCATGAACGAGGTGCCGTTTCGCACCGTGTTCCTGCACGGGCTGGTGCGCGACGAGCACGGCCGCAAGATGTCCAAGAGCCTCGGCAACGGCATCGACCCGCTGGAGATGATCGACCAGTACGGCGCCGACGCGCTGCGCTTCACCATCTGCACGCTGGCCGGGCCGGGTCGGGATGCCCGCCTCAGCGCGAGGAGGGTCGAGGAGCAGCGCGCCTTCGTCACCAAGCTGTGGAACGCCGCGCGCTTCTGCGAGATGAACCGGGTGGCACCCGAGCCCGGGTTCGATCCGCACCGGGTGACGAATCCGCTGGCGCGCTGGATCATCGGCGAGGCGGCGCAGGCGGCGGCGGACGCGACCGCCTCGCTCGAGGCGTTCCGCTTCGACGAATATGCCGGTGCGCTGTACCGCTTCACCTGGAACCGGTTCTGCGACTGGTTCCTCGAACTCGCCAAGCCGGCGCTGGCCTCGACGCAGGAGGCGGCAGCCGAGGACGTGGCCGCGGGCGAGGTGCGGGCCGCGGCTGCGCACGTGCTCGGGCTGGTGCTGCGGCTGCTGGCCCCGGTGATGCCGTTCGTCACCGAGACGATCTGGAGCGAGCTCGGCTACGGCGACGCGGGCAGCCTGATCCGCGCCGACTGGCCGTCGCCGGGCGACGCTGCGGCCGACCCGCAGGGTGGCGCCGAGATCGAGTGGGTGATCCGCTTCATCAGCGAGCTGCGCACCGTGCGCGCCGAGATGAACGTGCCGCCGTCCCGCCTGGCACCGGTGCTGCTGCACGATGCCGGCGCCGGCACGATCGCGCGGGCCGCACGCTGGCACGAGGCGATAGGCCGCATGGCCCGGGTCTCCGGCATCACCGTGCTGGAAGGGCCGATGCCGCGCGGGGCGGTGCAGATCGTGCTCGACGAGGCAACGCTGGTGCTGCCGCTGGAGGGCCTCGTCGACGTCGAGGCCGAGGGCCAGCGGCTGCGCAAGGAGAGTGCACGCCTGCAGGCGGAGGCCGAGCGCGTTGCGCGCAAGCTCGAAAACGTCGAGTTCGTCGCCCGCGCCAAGCCGGAGGTGGTCGAGGAGAATCGTGCCCGGCTCGAGGCGTTCCGGCTGGAAGCCGGACGCGTCCAGGCCGCACTCGCCCGGCTTGATGATGGCCGGCCCGTGTCCTGAAAGGAGTTGGGGCCTTGCCCCAAACCCCACCAAAGGCTCGCCTTTGGAAACCTCTTATAGGTGGATGGGGGAGCCCTGGCCTTTTACGGGTCAACGCCCGGCCGCGACCTCGGTGGTCGTCGACGGCAGGCGGGTCGGCACCACCGCGACCGGGGCGAGGCCTTCCTTCCGGGTCAGGCCGATCTCGCGCGCGGTGTGCGGGGTCAGGTCCACCACGCGGCCGCGCGGCACCGGGCCGCGATCCTTGATGGTGACTTCGGCCGACTTGCCGGTCTCCAGGTCGGTGACCCGGGCGCGGGTGCCGAGCGGCAGCGTCTTGCTGGCGGCGTCGTTCGAACGGACGTCGAAAGGTTCGCCGTCG
The DNA here is from genome assembly GCA_964249315.1 of uncultured Acetobacteraceae bacterium. Taxonomy (GTDB): domain Bacteria; phylum Pseudomonadota; class Alphaproteobacteria; order Acetobacterales; family Acetobacteraceae; genus Lichenicoccus. The sequence continues at coordinate 3,162 of CAXUCM010000023.1, forward strand.
GTCATCGTGCGGCCCTGCAGGTGCGTCGAGTAGACCGACGCCTTGCCGAGCTGCTTGTGCGGGATCGGCCGCAGGCTCTCCCGGGCCAGGCCGGCGTTGCCGGCAAGCAGGAACATCGTCGTCACGCCGATGGCGGTTGGTCTGCGCACGTCACCCTCGCTGATTGATCATCCCGCGTAATGACGCATCAATGTGACGAAAGTTTGAGACGAGTCGCACGATCAGGATGCGCGCAGCGTGACCACCAGCGGCACGTGGTCGGACGGCGATGGCGCATCGCGCTCGCGGCGGTCGGGCACGGCGTCGTCGAGCCGCTCGGCCAGTCGCGGCGAGAGCAGCGCGTGGTCGATCCTCAGGCCGCGATCGCGCGGCCAGCAGCCGGCCTGGTAGTCCCAGAAGGTGAAGGCGCGGTCGCTCGGCCGCACCTGCCGCAGCGCATCGGTCAGCCCGAGCCAGAGCAGTCGGCGGAAACGGCTGCGGGTCTCCGGGCGCACCAGCGCGTCGTCGGAGGCGAGGATTCCCGGTGCGAGGTCGTCGTCGCCCGGACAGACGTTGTAGTCGCCCGCGAGCGCGAAATCGGTGTCGGCCCGCAGCAGGGCGGCGGCGTGGTCGCCGAGCGCGTCCATCCAGTCGAGCTTGGCACGGTAGCCGGCCTCGCCGCCGGAATTGCCGTTCGGCAGATAGAGGTTGCCGAGCACCACGTCGTGCAGCCGGACCTCGACGTAGCGTGCCGGCGTGTCGGCCGGCAGGCCGGGCAGGGCGGTGCGGACCAGCTCGGCCTCACCCCGGGTCAGGATGGCGACGCCGTTGTAGCTCTTCTGGCCGACGATGACGGCGCGATAGCCGAGCGCCTCGAAGCCGGCGGCAGGGAACGCCGGCGCCTCGCACTTGATCTCCTGGAGCAGCAGCGCGTCGGGCCGTTCGCGCTCGAGCCAGCCGCGGACGTGCGACTCGCGGCTGCGGATCGAATTGACGTTCCAGCTGGCGAACTTCATTCAGTCGATGGAGAAGCTGGTGCCGCACCCGCAGGAGGAGGTCGCGTTCGGGTTGCGCACGGTAAAGTGTGCCCCCATCAACGCTTCGCTGTAATCGAGCTGGGCACCGCCGAGCAGGTCGAGGCTGGCCGCATCCACCAGCACGCGGGCGCCGCCGGCGCGGATCTCGACATCGTCCGGCTGGCGCGCCGTATCGAGCCGGAAGCTGTACTGGAAGCCGCTGCAGCCGCCGGCCAGCACGGCCACGCGGAGCGCCTGCGCGTCCGGGCCGTCGGCATCCGGCTGCGCCGAGACGATCTCGGCGATGCGCTCGGCGGCGCGGCCGGAGACCGAGAAGCGGGCGGGCGTGGCGTCGGGCCGGGTCTGCAGCATATCCATGGGATCCAACATAGCGTCCCGCGGCGGTTTCCCCAAGGCCGTCGGCGTTGTAAGCCGGCAGCATGCATCGCCTCCCGAGCCTGCAGAACCGCCGATGAGCCTGGCCGCCTACGCGGTGCGGCCGGAGCATGCGCGCGGCCGGCTGCATCCCGAGCCCGAGGCGCCGACGCGCAGCCCGTGGCAGCGCGACCGCGACCGGGTGATCCACTCCGCCGGCTTCCGCAAGCTGCAGTACAAGACCCAGGTCTTCGTCAACCATGAGGGCGACTTCTTCCGCACCCGGCTGACCCACAGCATCGAGGTCGCACAGATCGCCCGCTCGGTCGCGCGCGCGCTCGGGCTGAACGAGGACCTGACCGAGGCGGTGGCGCTGGCGCACGATCTCGGCCACACTCCGTTCGGCCATGCCGGCGAGGACGCCGTGCGCGCGGCGATGCAGGCCTGGGGCGGCTTCGACCACAATACCCAATCGGTGCGGATCGTCACGCTGCTGGAACGTCGCTACGCCGATTTCGACGGATTGAACCTGACCTGGGAGACGCTCGAAGGGCTGGCCAAGCATAACGGTCCGGTGCTGGTAGCTTCTCCCTACCTCATCGCGTACGACGCGCGGCACGAGCTCGAGCTCGGCACCTTCGCCTCCGCCGAGGCGCAGGTGGCGGCGATGGCCGACGACATCGCCTATCACGGCCATGACCTCGATGACGGACTGCGCGCCGGACTGCTCGAGATCGGCGAGCTCGAGACGGTGCCGCTGGTCGGCGAGGCGCTGGCCGAGGCGCGGCTGCGCTGCGGCGTCCGGCAGGGTCCGCCCGACCGCACGCGTCTGCGGCACGAGACGATTCGCCGGGTCATCGACGTGCTGACCAGCGACCTGATCGAAGAAAGTCGGCGGCGGCTGCAGGCGTTGGACGCGACCGGGTCCGACGGCATCCGACGGCACCAGGCGGCCGTGATCGGGTTCAGCCCGCATCGCCAGGAGCAGAATGCCGCGATCCGCGCCTTCCTATACGCGCGAGTGTACCGGCATTGGCGGGTGTTGCGGATGACCGTCAAGGCGCGCCGGGTCACTGCCGAGCTGTTCGCCATCCTGTCCGGCAATCCGGCACTGCTGCCGGTCGATTGGCACGAGCAGGCCGCGGCTTCGGGCGAGGCGGGCACCCAGCGCGTCGTCGCCGACTACATCGCCGGCATGACCGACCGCTTCGCCATCGAGGAGCATCGACGCTTGACGGATGCCTCGATCCCGGGCTGAGCGTGGCCTCGATCCTGCCCGATCGGCTGTTGCGGGAGGCCGTAGGCGCCGTGGCCGGCAGGTCGGCCGAGACGCTGGCGCCGGGTCGGATCCGGCTGGTCCTGAACCGGCACCCGGATCGCGGCGATCTCGGCACCGACGCGGCGCTGCTCTGCGCCGGTGCGGCCGGACTGCCGGTCGCGGCGCTGGCAGCGTCGCTGGCGGATGCACTCGGCGCCCTGCCGGTGATACGACGCGCGCAGGCAGGAGGCGGCGGCTTCGTGAACCTGACGCTCGCCGACGCCGCACTGGCGCAGGTCCCGGCGATCCTGCTCGAGGCGCCGCCGGCGGGTCCGCCGCCGCAGCCGATGCCGTTGCCGCTTTCGGCGATGCGCCACGCCGACGCGACGTTCCTGGTGCAGTACGCGCATGCGCGCTGCTGCTCGGTGCTGCGCGCGTCAGGCTCGATGGACGCGCTCGGCGACCTGTCGCCATCGCGGCTGGCGGCAGCGGCGGGCCATCTCGAGACGACCGGCCCGACCCGCGCGCTGCTCTGCCGGCTGGATCATTGGCATCGATTCGGCGAGGCCATGGAGGTACCCGATCACCGCCTTATCCGCTTGTTCCTGGAAGATTTATCGGCATGGTTCAATCGTCTGTGGCAACAGCCGGCGGATGGTGCGACACTCCGGCTGCTGCATCCTGGCAGGCCGGGGCATAGCCTCGCCAACCTCGCGCTGGTGACGGCGGTCGCCGGCGCGATCCGAGGCGGGCTCGGCATCCTGGGCGTGGCGGCGGCCGAGGAGATACGATGAACCCCGTGGAGGAGGATCGCGCGCTCGACGGCGAGGACGACCCGATGGCGCATGGTCCGCGCGGTCGCGCGGCGATGGACCCGACCACCCGCAACCTGGTCTGGATCGCCGGCGGCATCGCGCTGCTGCTGGTGGTGGTGATCGGCGGCTGGGCACTGAGCGGCCGGCATGCCGGCACCATCCCGGTGATCGAGGCGACGGCGGGACCGGTACGGCTCAAGCCGGTCGATCCGGGCGGGATGCAGTCGAGCGGGGCGCCGGCGCCGCAGCCCGAGGGCAGCGACGGCCGCGGCACGCTGGTGCCGGCACCGGAGACGCCGCGTCCGGACGCGCTGCAGGCCGAGGTCGACGCCGCCCGCAAGCGCGAGGCCGCGCCGATCCCGCCGGCTACGGCTCCGGCCAGACCCATGCCGTCCAGACCCGCGCCGGTGCCGAAGCAGCCGGCGCCGCTGCCGAACGGCAACCTGTTTCGGACCGAGCAGGCACCGGAGACCGCGCCGAGCCGTGGGGCGCCGGGCGGCGCGCTCGCCGTGCAGCTCGCGGCCCTCGACAGCAGTGAGGCTGCGCGATCCGAGTGGAGCCGGCTCTGCCGCATCCATCCGTTGCTGTTCTCGGGCCGTCGTCCGGTGGTCGAGCAGGCCGACCATGACGGGCGCTCGATCTACCGGCTGCGCACCAGCGGGTTCGCCACGATGGCCGCGGCGGCCTCGTTCTGCGAGCAGGCGCACGCCGAGCGCGTGGCCTGCACCGTGGCCGATTTCTGAGCGATGATCCCGCCGCCGCTCGCCGCCATCGTCGGCATCGCCGGTGACGCGCTGGGCGAGGCGGAGTGCGGCCTGCTGCGGGAACGCCCGCCGCTCGGCGTGATCCTGTTCCGTCGCAATGTCGGCACGCCCGACCAGCTCGCGGCCCTGGTCGTCGCGCTGCGAGCGATCCTGCCCGCGGGCGCGCTGCTGCTGGTCGACCAGGAGGGCGGACGCGTCGCCCGGCTGCGGCCGCCGTACTGGCGCGGCCACCCCACCGCGGCCGCACTCGGGCGGCTGCACGCGCGCGACCCGCAGGCGGGGCAGCGCGCCGCCTTCCTGACCGGCGCGCTGATCGGGCTGGATTGCGCCGGCGCCGGGTTCGATGTTGCCTGCGCGCCGGTGCTCGACCGGGCGGTGCCGGGCGCCCACGCGGTGATCGGCGACCGCGCCTACGGGGACGATGCGCGCAGCATCGTGCCGCTTGCCGGCGCCCTGGCCGAGGGCCTGCTGGCGGCGGGCGTGCAGCCGGTCGGCAAGCATGTGCCCGGACACGGCCGCGCCGGCACGGACAGCCACCTGTCGCTGCCGGAGCTGGACGGGCTGTCGGAGGCCGACCTGGCGCCATTCGCGGCGCTGTCCTGGCTGCCCTGGATGATGACCGCGCACATCCGCTACCGCGACGCGGACCCGCTGCAGCCGGCGACCCTGTCGCGGCCGATCCTGCAGGACGTCGTGCGTGGCCGCCTGGGCTTCGACAACCTGCTGGTCTCCGACGACCTGGCGATGCAGGCGCTGAGCGGCTCCGCCGGCAGTCGCGCCGCGGCGGCCCTCGCGGCCGGCTGCGACGTGGCGCTGCACTGCTCCGGCGTGCTCGCGGAGTCGCGTGACGTGCTCGCCTGCGTGCCGCCACTGACGCAAGCCGCCCTGACACGGCTGCAGCGGGCGCGAGCCCTCGCGGCATCGCGTCGGCAGAGGCTGGACGCGCCAGCCCTGGACGCTGAACGCGAGCGCCTGTCGTGCTGAAGGCCGGGGGCGCCCCATCGATCCGCGTCTCGGCTCGATCCTTCAAAGGCGAAGCAACCTACCAGCGATTGCCGAAGCTCACGCCCATGCGAACACTCGGAGTAAATGGATTTCAAAGGCTAAGCCTTTGATGGGGTTCAAGGGGCAAAGCCCCTTGCCTTGCTTGTGGTAACCGCGCCGTTGCTCCAGCTCGACGGCTTCGAGGGGCCGCTCGACCTGCTGCTGGAACTGGCGCGGGCGCAGAAGGTCGACCTCTCCCGCATCTCGATCCTGGATCTGGTCGAGCAGTACCTCGCCGTGGTCGAACGCTCGCGCGACGTGCGGCTGGAGCTGGCAGCGGACTGGCTGGTGATGGCGGCCTGGCTTGCCTGGCTGAAATCCAGGCTGCTGCTGCCGGCCGATCCGGACGAGGCAGCGATCGGTGAGGTGGCGGCGGAATCGCTGGCGGCCCGCCTGGCGGCACTCGCCGAGGTCGGACGCGCGAGCGCGTGGCTGGCAGGTCGCGACCAGCTCGGCCACACGGTGTTCGCGCGCGGGGCGCCGGAGGACCTCACCGAGATCGACCGCTCCGGCCTGCTGCTCGACCTGCCGCAGTTGCTGACCGCCTACATGGCGGCGATGCGGCGCACCGCGCGCAAGCGGGTCTACCGGCCAAAGCCGCTCGTCTTCTGGAGCGTGCAGGATGCGCTGGCGCGGCTACGGCTGCTGCTGGGTGACGAGCTCGTGGGCTGGTGCCCGCTCGAGCGGCTGCTGCCGGAGCGGCTGCCCGAGACCTGCGGTGCCGGCATGGAGGCGGCGCGGGCGCGCCGGGCGGCGCTCGCCGGGACCCTGATCGCCGGCCTCGAGCTGGCGCGCAGCGGTGTGCTCGAGATCGCCCAGGAGGACCCGTTCGGCGTCATCCGGCTGCGTCGGGCCCGGGTCGCGGCGCTGCGGGAGGCGGCGGAGTGAGCGAGGCGCCGACTGACGCGGCACTGCGGCTGGCGGAGGCAATGATCTTCGCCAGCAGCGAGCCGGTCAACGAACGCGCCCTGCTCGAACTGCTGCAGTCGCAGCAGGCGCTGTCGGCGGACGCGGGCGACCCCTCGCGGGCACTGCAGGACGTGCTGGCCGCCTTGGTGCACCGCTATGCCGATCGCGGCGTGCGGCCGGTGCCGGTGGCCGGCGGCTGGCAGTTCCGTACCGCGCCGGAGCTGGCCGGTGCGCTGACCCGGGTGCTGCCGCGTCCGCGTCGGTTGGCCCGCGCGGCGATGGAGACGCTGTCGATCATCGCCTATCACCAGCCCTGCACGCGCGCCGAGATCGAGGAGATCCGCGGCGTGTCGCTGAACCAGGCGACGCTGGACGTGCTGCTGGAGGCGGCACTGATCGTCCCGCGCGGCCGCAAGGAGGTGCCGGGACGGCCGGTGCTGTGGGGGACATCGGCGGATTTCCTGCAGCATTTCGGCCTGCGCGACCTGCGCGCGCTGCCGCGACGCGAGGAGCTGCTGGGAGAGTTGCCAGGTCTCGCGCCCGCGCCCGACGGAGAGGCAGGGGCCGGCACGGTTCCGGCAGGTTCGGAGGCGTGCTAGCTAGCGTCCACGCCGCCGGAGACCGTAGACCCCCATGTTCGACTTTGCCTGGTCCGAGATCGCCCTGATCGGCATCGTCGGGCTGATCTTCATCGGCCCGAAGGACATGCCGACGGCGATCCGGGCGATCACCGACCTGCTCAAGAAGGGGCGCAAGCTCGCCGGCGAGTTCCAGACCCATGTCGACGAGATGGTGCGCGATGCCGATCTCGGCGAGGCCCGGCAGTCCTTCCGCGAGCTGCGCGGCATGAACCTGCGCGGCCAGGTGATGAAGGCGCTGGACGGCGATGGCAACCTGCGTCGCACCCTGGCCGAGAACCCGCTCAGCCCGGTGCCGGCCGCCTCGGCGAGCGCGATCCCGGGTTCGCCGCCGGCGGAGGCCATGCCGGGCACGCTCGGCACGCGCTCGGTCTCAGGCGCGGACCTGCTGCTCGGCCGCAACCTGACGGAGACATACGATCGACCCGGTCACGGCGGCGTCGATATCCCGGAGGCCGACGATCCGGCTCCGGCGCTGATCCCGCCGGCGACGGCACGACGGATCCGGCGCATCCGGGCGGCCGCACCGGCGCCGGCGTTCCTGCCGCCGGGTGCGAGAGCACCCACCGCGGACCTGTATTGACCGGCGCATGTCGGTGGAGAAGACCCTGAACGACGATCCGATCCACGACCAGCCGATGCCGCTGCTGGAGCACCTGGTCGAGTTGCGCCGGCGGCTGCTGTGGTCGTCGGTGTCGTTCCTGCTCTGCTTCGTGCTCTGCTACCATTTCTCGCAGCGCATCTACCTGTTCCTGGCGCATCCGCTGGCGCAGATCATGCGCCAGAAGGGCGAGCAGCCGCATCTCATCTATACAGCGCTCTACGAGGCGTTCTTCACATACTTGAAGGTCGCGATGTTCGGAGCGGGTTTCCTTTCGTTTCCGGTAATTGCGAGCCAGGTCTGGATCTTCGTCGCACCTGGGCTGTATCGCAGCGAGAAACGCGCCTTCGCCCCGTTCCTGATCGCCACGCCGATCCTGTTCCTGCTCGGTGCTGCGCTCGCCTACTATTTCGTATTTCCCGTGGCCTGGAGGTTCTTCCTCAGCTTCCAGACGAGCACCGGGAACGATGGCCTGCAGATCGAGCTGCAGGCCAAGGTCAGCGAGTACCTGGCCCTGGTGATGAAGCTGATCATGGCCTTCGGCATCGCCTTCGAGCTGCCGGTGGTGCTGACGCTCTGCGCCAAGGTCGGCATCGTCAGCTCGAAGGGACTGAAGAAGATGCGTCGCTACGCCTATGTCGGCGCCTTCGTCGTCGCCGCGATACTGACCCCGCCGGACGTGATCACCCAGACCATCCTCGCGGTGCCGCTGATCCTGCTCTACGAGGTCTCGATCGTCACCTCTCGCATGGTCGAGCCGAAGCCGGTCGAGGTCGAGGCCGCCTGATGCACGATCTGCGCGCGCTCCGCGCCGACCCGGCCGGGTTCGATGCCGATCTCGCCCGTCGCGGCCTGCCGCCGACGGCGGACGGGCTGATCGCCCGTGACGAGACCCGTCGCGCCGCGGTGACCGCGTTGCAGGACCGCCAGGCGCAGCGCAACGCGCTGGCCAAGCAGATCGGTCAGGCCAGGCGCACCGGGGCAGATAGCGGCGCGCTGGAGGCGCAGGCGGTGGCGCTGCGCGGGGAGATCGAGCGGCTTGAAGCGGACGCGCAGCGTCTCGACGCGGAGATCCGGACGGTCCTTGCCGAGCTGCCCAACCGGCTCGAGGCCGGCGTGCCCGAGGGGGCCGACGAGGCCGCCAACCTGGTCGTGCACGAGCGCGGCACGCGACGGAATTACGGCTTCGCGCCGAAGGAGCATTTCGAGCTCGGCGAGGCGCTCGGGCTGATGGACTTCCAGGCGGCGGCGAAGCTCTCAGGCAGCCGCTTCGTCTTGCTGCGCGGCGCACTCGCCCGGCTCGAACGCGCGCTGGGTCAGTTCATGCTCGACCTGCACACGCAACAGCACGGCTATGTCGAGCATGCCGTGCCGCTGCTGGTGGGCGAGGCGGCGATGTACGGCACCGACAAGCTGCCGAAATTCGCCGACCAGTCCTTCGTCACCACCGACGGCCGCTGGCTGATTCCGACCGCGGAGGTGCCGCTGACGAGCCTGGTCGCGGGCGAGATCGTGCCGGCGGCGAGCCTGCCGATCCGGCTCACCGCGCTGTCCGCCTGTTTCCGCAGCGAGGCCGGAGCGGCCGGGCGCGACACGCGCGGGATGCTGCGTCAGCACCAGTTCCAGAAGGTCGAGCTGGTCTCGATCGTGGCGCCCGAGCACAGTGCGGCCGAGCATGAGCGCATGACCGGCTGCGCCGAACGGGTGCTGGACCTGCTGGAGATCCCGTATCGCCGCGTGCTGCTCTGCGCCGGCGATACCGGCTTCGGCGCGGCACGGACCTACGACCTGGAGGCATGGCTGCCGGGGCAAGGCGCCTGGCGGGAGCTCTCCTCCTGCTCGAACACCCGCGACTTCCAGGCGCGCCGGATGAACGCGCGCTGCCGCGGCGACGACCAGGCGATCAAATACGTGCATACGCTGAACGGATCCGGCCTTGCCGTCGGACGCACCCTGATCGCGCTGATGGAGACCTGCCAGCAGGAAGACGGGTCGATCCTGGTGCCGGACGTGCTGCAGCCGTACCTGGATGGGTTGCGGGTGATCACCGGTTGAAAAGGTCAAGGTTGGGGCTCCGCCCCAAGCCCCGCCAAAGGCTCGCCTTTGGAAACCTATTGATGGCGCCGGTAGGCAAGTGCACGAGCGTGTGTGACGAGATTTCTTAACGGCTTGGTTATACGCCAGCTGGTGGAACCATAGACGGCATCGAGCTCGGCCTGCAGCCGCTTGATCTCATCCCTTCCCCGGAACGGCCGCGCGAGCGAAGCCGTGGGCGGCACTGTCGCGCCTGGTTTCAGCCGGAGCAGCACGTCTTCGACGGTCCCGTGCAGCACGACGTTGGCGTGCAGGAAGCTCAACGCCGATCCGTCACCCGCTGGCAGCTCGCGGCCAGACGCCTCCAGCGACCGGACGTTGAAGGCATTCCAGAGCTCGGACGCGAACAGCCTGGAGTCGTAACCCTGCAGGAAGGTCAGGCACCAGCTGTTGAACTCCATCAGGATCGGCGGCGCGAACCGCTCGATGATCGTCCGGCCTCCGTCAAGAACAGCGGGCTCGAAGCCCTCGACATCGATCTTGATGAAGTCGAGCCGGTCCAGCGCGGTGCGAACGGCGTACTCGTCGAGTGTCACCATGGGAATGCTGCCCGCGGCGTCGCCGGTCGCCACATGCGAGCTGGAGCCGGTGCCGTGCATCGTGATCGAGCCGGATTTGTCGCCGAGTGCCACCGCGTTTACCGTGCAGTTCGCGATGCCGTTTACGGCGATGTTGCGTCTGAGATGCAAGGCGTTACTCGGCAGCGCCTCGAAGACGTGGACGTGGCCTGCCGGCAGCAGGGTGCAGAGCAGCAGTGCCGTGACGCCGATATTGCCGCCAGCGTCGATGACGACGGCATCCCCTGGGAGATTGGCCCGCACCCATCCCTCGAACGGAGCCTGGGCGGCGGCAACCCCCTCAAGGTTCTGGAGGTACGGATCGTCGGGATCGCCCTCGATGCTGTAACTCCGGCCACCGAGCTCAGTCATCTTGCATTGAGGCATTCGGCAAATTTTGCCGTAATGTATCATGCTGTCAAATGGCGGCGAGCACCGGCCGATCGGCGCCGAATAGTGGTGTCCTCGGGTTGCCCGGCCGGGGCAGTCGGGTGTGCCTAGCTCCGGTTCCCGAACTACCAGCTCGCCGCACAATGACGTTAACAGACGATCGACCACATGCGCGGACGCTAACCAACGCTCGTCAACTCTCTTGATGACGATAGGGTCTTCATCACGAACAGCGCCGGCAAGTGCGCTCTGAGGTATCTCCCTCAACCGCAAGGCGTGGCTGTTCGCTCGCTCGGATCGTGGCAGCAAGCGCATCGCTGACATGTGTTCGTTGCGACGCCGTGAGCCAAGCGCTGCTTCATTACACTGTCTGTATTCCTACTGCTCAGGATCGCGCCAACCGAGAAAGCGGAGCGCTCATAACTCATCGTCTATCGGAATGATCGCTTGATCGACATGTTGGGTCGGACTGTGAGGCTGTTGGCGATGGCTCAACCGACGATACAGCCGCAATAAATAATGCCTTGTCTCAATCCAAACCCGGAGCGACAACTTTCCCGCCGGGACAGTTCGCGAGGACGGCTACACGGCAGACAGTGGTGGGATCTCCAACACGTTCTTTGTAATCAAGTCCTAGGTCGGCCTCGTGGGCGCTGCTGAGCACCAGTGTCTGCAATCGTATTACGATGCGGCGATTTCGATGAGTGTCGCAGCACTGCCGAAAGCCTCGGCCGGTGAAACCATTGTTATCAAGATAGTTCGGATTCTCAAGGCTTTGTCTTGAGAAGGTCCAGGGCAGAGCCTTGGCCTTGCATGGGTCACGTTCAAAGGCGGGTCCGGGGCTGACCTTTCAGCCATGAGGTTGCATACGATCGCATGAATAGCGCGGCAGCCAGCACGGCCAGCCAAACCCGATCCGCAAGCCCCAAGCCGTCGGTTTGGTCATCGTCGCGGTGCCGAGTCCGGCCGTGTTTTGCCAGGTCATGGTTCCGACGAGTGGTCGAGACAGCGAGATTACCCGCACGCCTTGGCTGTCCGGCAGCACTCGCATGTTGATCACGTTCTCGAAGCTTCCCTGGCGATCCGTCAGCCGTTCATGGCCGAAATAGCTTGCCTGCCAGCTTACCCGATCGGAGGGATATTGGAGCATGCGTGCGGGACTGCCGGCCGCGACCCGCACCGGCTCTAGACGGATGCCGGTCAGCAGTAGCACCGCTCCGGCGGCCAGGAGTGCCAGAGCACGTCGCTCGAACAGTAGCCCACGCAGGAACACGATGCCGAACAGGGCCATGCCCGGGAACAGCCACTTGAAATAATGCACGTTGTGGTAGAGCCAGAGGCCACTCGGCAGCAGATCCACGTAGGAAAACATCAGCGCCATGTAGGTCAGCATCATCGCGGCGAGCATGGTCATGCCGCGACGTGCGGGACGCGGCTGCAGCGTCGGCAGCAACAAGATCCCGGCAAGAGCCAAGGCGATCCAGGGCAGGCGAGCGAGCAGGCCGCTGCCGAAGGGAAACCACGGCCGAGGCGAGATCAGCAGCAGCACGGTCTTGGCCGGCAACGACTGGAGCTGGAAGCCGACACCGCGTGAGTTGAGCATGTATCGTGTCGGGTGCGGCCCGTAGATGCGCAGATAGAGCAGCCCGTACGGCAGCAGCAGCATCGCGCTACCGAACAGCAAGGCGATGACGTCGGCGAGACGCAGCATGCGGTCGCGCAGGCTCCACCAGAGCATCAGAGAGAGGCCGGCGACCGGGACGACCGCATCGGTCGGGCGGAATAGCGGGATCGCGACGGCCAGGCAGCCGATCAGCACGATCCGGCGCGAGCGAACGGCGCGCGCTTCATCCGCTGCCGCATCGAGCTGGCGCGCGCAGGCCGCAAGGAACAGCCAGATGGCGGCGCAGGCCGGCGTCGTCGTCCACGGGATGATCCAGTCGCTGGCGACCGCCGCGCTGCCGACCGAACCGAGCAGGAACGCCGCGACTGCCACGGGGACCCGGAAGCCGCAGTGTCGCGCAAAGCCGAGGAAGCCGAGGAAGCTGGTGAGCAGGCAGGCAAGATCGATGAGCAGGAACGGATCTCGCGGCCAGAGGATGGCGAACGGCGCCCCAAGCAGCGCGTATCCCAGCGGATACCAGTGCTGGCTCGCGGTGAAATCGAGCCGAGCCAGCCCCAGCACCGATCTGAGATAGAGGCGCTGGTCGGACCAGCCCCACCAGCCCTCCGGATGGATCGTACTGATCCCGGGCCGCACATGGCTGTGCAGCATGGCGATGAGATAATAGGCGGCGAGGATCATACCGCCGGCGAAGACGCTCGCCCGGTCGCCGGAAGACCCGCTTGCGGTCACCGTTGCGGTTTCAGGATTGCGGTTCGGGCCGCCGACAGGCGGCGCAGAGGGGAGGTCACGGCCCAGGAGGTCGATCCGCGCAGGGCGGCAATCTCCCGTCGGACAGCCTCGCGCTCCAGATTGGCGCGGTTGCGTTCCGCGATGAGCTCGTTGCGTTCGGCCATCATCTCCTGGCACTCGCGCCTCGCGGTCTCGAGCTGCTTGCGCATCAGCGTCGGCGGGACGTAGAGATGCGCGGTGTCGGCGGCGGTCGGCGGGGACCCGGACACCGCACCCCTGCGGGCGATCAGGGTGGAACGGACATGCTCGCTTTCGCCGATGCGTGCGGCTGCGGGCAGGATCTCGATCGAGAAGCCGAGATTCTCGAAGATACGGGCATACAGCCCGCGCGACAGCGTCCAGAAGGTGAAGCTGTCCTCCGGATTGCTCCACGCCGTCGCCGTCTCCATGAATTGCCCTGCGGAGTCGGCGATCGGCGTGAACGCGATGATCACGGCCTCTTTCGCCAGGGCGGCGAGGCTGCCGATGGTCGAGACCGGATCGGCGAGATGCTCGAGCAACGCGCCGGCGATGACGACGTCGAACCGGCGTTCCCAGTACGGAAGCTCGGCCAGGGGCGCGTAGACCATCTCGGCACCGCTCCCGAACCGATGCCACGAATACCAGAAGCCGGATTTCAGCATGGTGAGCCACGCTTCGGTCTGGGCGACGTGCGCCGCCCGGTCGAGATGATACAGCGAATCGCCGAACGGCAGCCGGTTGAACTCGCCGGCATGCCGGGCATCGAGGGCGGTGACGCGGGCGCCGGCTCGTTCCGCTTCCAGCGCGAGGAAGCCGCTCGCGGTCCCCACGTCGAGCACCGTCTTGCCCTGGAGCGGGTAGTTGCCGATGTACTGGTTGAATTGGCCTCTTATGTCCCAAGCCCCGTCGACGCTCTCCCCGTCGGGAAAGGTCATCGAGTGATAGAAGATGCACCCGGATCGATCCGGCAGGTCCCAGGGGCTGACGCTCTCGAACACACGGACTACTTCGCGGCCGGCTTGCCCGAGAGCTGGCGGGCGATGAAGGCGCTCGGCGTCATGCCGGCGGAGGCGGCGGCCTGGGTGATCTGGCTCATCACGTCCGGGCTCAACTGGGCGCTGACCATCACCTTGGAGACGCCGGACGGGCTGATCCGGGCGTACTGCTGCCCGGCATTGTCGGAGAAGTCCATCAGCGCCGTGCGCTTCTGCGCGGTGGTCAGGTCGGGGCGGCTCGCCACCACCGGGCAGTACGCCGCGTTCAGCGCGGTCACCACGTCGCCGCTGGTGGCGTCCGGATTGTCCTTGCGCACCATCGCGATCACGCCGGTGACGCCGTTCTGCGCGTTGCTGCGATCCGCACCGGCGAGGAGGGCGACCTCCTGCTCGGTCGCCAGCGTGCCCGGCACGGTGCTGTCGCCGATCTTCGGACAGCCGAAATCGCGCGCGGCGATGCTGCCGCCGATCCCGGTCGGCGCGGTCGCCCGCAGGCCGCGCACCAGCGCCGGCGTGGCGTTGGCGGGAGCGTCGTTGTTCCAGGCGGTGCGGATGTAGTTGGCGATGTCGGCCATGTTCTGGTCGCTCAGCGCGCCGGCGAAGCGCGGCATCGCGCCGTAATTTCCCTGGCCCTCCAGCCCGGCCAGCATCGGGGTGACGGCGTCGGTCGCATCGTGCGCGCGGACCGCGTCGTTGCCGGCGAGGTTGGGGATCGCGCCGGCAGCCCCGGCGCCGCTCTCCTGATGGCACTGCGCGCAGTTCGCCGAGTATAGCGCGTGGCCGCTGGCGAGCGAGAGTGCCGCCGTCCTGGCCTGCAGCAACGCCGGCGGCGTGTTCACCCGCGCGGGCGTGCTTTTCAGGTAGACGGCGATGGCGCGCACGTCGGGCTCGGTCATCTTCGCCATGCTCTCGTGCACGACGTCGACCATCGGCCCGAACACCACGCCCTTCCGGGTTGCACCCTTCCGCAGGAAGTCGACGATCTCGTCCTCGCTCCAGCCGCCGATGCCCCAGCGCGGATCCGACGAGATGTTCGGCGCCAGGAACGAATCCACGTAGCCGCCGGCCAGGCTCTGGCTCTGGGTGACGCCGCCGAGCGGGTTGCGCGGCGAGTGGCACTCGCCGCAATGGCCGGGACCCTGCACCAGGTAGGCGCCGCGGTTCCACTGCGCCGACCGGGACGGGTCCTCCTTGAAGGTGTCGGCACGGAAGAACAGCATCCGCCAGCCGAGCAGGCTGAGCCGGATGTTGAACGGGAAGCTCAGCGAGATCGGCAGGCGCGGCGCGTGCACCGGCGGCAGCGACATCAGGTAGGCGTGCAGCGCATCGACGTCGGCGCGCGGCATCTTGGTGTA
>CAXUCM010000024.1:0-18173 GCA_964249315.1 uncultured Acetobacteraceae bacterium
CTCGGCGAACTGCGCCCGCACGGTGCCGGGAGCGGCCTGCTTCGGGTCGGTGGCGCCCATCACCTCGCGATGCTTCAGCACCGCGCCCTCGCCTTCGAGCACCTGCACGACCACCGGGGCCGAGATCATCGAGGCGACCAGGCTGCCGTAGAACGGCCGCTGCTGGTGCACGGCATAGAACGCACCGGCCTGCGCCTCGGAGAGCCGGATGCGCTTGGCGGCGATGATGCGCAGCCCGGCCGTCTCGAACAGGGCGTTGATGCTGCCGGTCAGGTTGCGCCGCGTGGCGTCCGGCTTGATGATGGACAAGGTGCGCTCGATCGCCATGCCCTGGCTCCTCTTGCTGGCTGATGCTGCGGCCGGGGTCTAGAGCAAAACCTGCCGCGTGACCACCATCGGGACCATGCCGTGAGCCTCCTCGTCATTTCCGGCCTGATCCTGCGCGTCGCCGGCCGCACGCTGCTCGACGGCGCCGACCTGACCGTCGAGCCGGGCCGCCGCATCGGCCTGCTCGGACGCAACGGCACCGGCAAGTCGACGCTGCTCGCCGCCATCGCCGGCGACCTCGCGCCGGACGGCGGCGAGATCCGGCTGTCCGCGCGCGCCCGCCTCGCCCGCATCCGCCAGGAGGCGCCCTCGGGCGGGGCCTCGCTGCTGCAGACCGTGCTGGACGGCGACCGCGAGCGTGCCGCCCTGCTCGAGGAGAGCGAGCGCGCCGCCGATCCGGCCCGCCTGGCCGACATCCATGAGCGGCTGCGCAGCATCGGCGCGGACAGCGCGCCGGCCCGCGCCGCCGGCATCCTGGCCGGGCTCGGCTTCGACGCCGAGGCGCAAGGCCGCGCGGTGGACGAGTTCTCCGGCGGCTGGCGCATGCGCGTGGCGCTGGCGACGGCGCTGTTCCTGCAGCCCGACCTGCTGCTGCTCGACGAGCCGACCAACCATCTCGACCTCGAGACGACGCTGTGGCTCGAGGGCTGGCTGCAGCGCTTCCCCGGCGCCGCCCTGATCGTCAGCCACGATCGCGGCCTGCTCGACCGTGCGGTCGAGGCGATCGCGCATCTGGATCGCGGCCGCATCACGCTGACGCCGGGCGGCTACGACGAGTTCGTCCGCATCCGCACCGAGCAGGCGCTGCAGCAGAACCGCGCCGCCGAGCGCATCGCGCAGCGGCGCGCGCACATGCAGTCCTACATCGACCGCTTCCGCGCCTCCGCGACCAAGGCGCGACAGGCACAGGCCAGGATCAAGGCGCTGGAGCGGCTGCCCGACATCGAGGCCGTCGCACCCGAGAGCGAGACCCGCTTCGCCTTTCCCGAACCGGTGCCGCTCTCCCCGCCGATGCTGACGCTGCAGCGCGTCGATGCCGGCTATGACGGTCGCCGGGTGCTGTCGAACCTGTCGCTGCGCCTCGACATGGACGATCGCGTCGCCCTGCTCGGCGCCAACGGCAACGGCAAGTCCACCTTCGCCAAGCTGCTCGCCGGGCGGCTGGCGCCGACCGCCGGCACGCTCTGGGCGGCGCGCGCGCTCCGCGTCGGCTACTTCGCCCAGCACCAGGCCGACGAGCTGGTGGCGGCCGACAGCCCGGTGACCCACCTCGCCCGCGCGATGCCGGACGCGGCACCCACCGCGGTGCGCGCGCAGCTCGCCCGCTTCGGCCTGGACGCCGACCGCGCCGGCACCCCCGCCCGCGACCTCTCCGGCGGCGAGAAGGCGCGGCTGCTGCTGGCGCTGGCGACGCGCGAGGCGCCGCACCTGCTGATCCTGGACGAGCCGACCAACCATCTCGACATCGATGCGCGCGAGGCGCTGGTGCGCGCGCTGGCCGCGTTCGGCGGCGCGGTGCTGCTGATCAGCCACGACCCGCACCTGGTCGAGCTGGTGGCGGACCGGCTCTGGCTGGTCGCGGACGGCACGGTGACGCCGTTCGAGGGCGACATGGCGGAGTATCGCGCCTGGCTGGTCGAGCGTGCCCGCAGCGCGGCCCGGCAGGTCGGTCGCCCGACTGCGGTCGCGACCCCAACCCAGCCGGACCGGCGCGAGCGCGCCGAGCAGCGACGCGCCCTGGCGCCGCTACGCAAGCGCGCGGCCGACGCCGAGACGACGCTGTCGCGCCTGGCCGAGGAGCGGTCGGGTCTGCAGAGCCGGCTGGCCGATCCGGCGCTGTATGCGGCCGGCCGGGCTGCCGAAATCACCCGCATCAACACACGCCTGGCCGCGATCGAGCGCGAGCAGGCGGCGGCAGAGGCGGACTGGCTGGCCGCCGAGGACGCGCTGGAGCAGGCCACGGCCGAGGCGCTGGCGGGATGATGGTGGTAAGTGGCCGGGAGCAGCCAGTCCGCTTTAGAGGGCACCGCATGAGAAGCGGACATAGGCCGACGTATTGACCGACTAAGGGTGAGCCCGACTAGGTTGTGCGCGACAACTGCCGGAGACCCGAAGCTTATGGCTGACCGCAAGCATCGCTATTCGGTCCGGGTCACCTGGACCGGAAACGAAGGGGAAGGCACGGCCTTCTATCGGACATATAGCCGATCGCACCGGATCGATGGTGACGGCAAAGCCACGATCGAAGGCTCGGCCGACCCGAACTTTCGGGGCGATCGGACGCGCTGGAATCCCGAGGAGCTGCTGCTGGCCTCGCTGTCGGCCTGTCACAAGCTTTGGTACCTTGGCCTTTGTGCCGAGGCTGGTGTCACAGTCGAGGCCTATGAAGACGAGGCGGAAGGCACGATGGTGGAGGAACCGGGAGGCGCAGGACAGTTCACGTCCGTCATCCTTCGTCCTCGAGTGACACTCCGTGCAGGCTCCGACCACATCCAGGCCGAGGCGCTCCATGCGCGCGCACACTCGATGTGCTTCATTGCACGGTCAGTGAACTTTCCTGTCCAGCACAGTGCCACGTTCGTCGTCCAAGGCGCGCCAACGTAAGCTCGACTTGGATGGCAGGGACTTCAATCCCTGAGAGACTCCGACAGGGCGGACGTCGCCTCGGGTGGGAAGAAATGGCCGAGAGCGGCTGTTCCGCTTTTGGGCGAAGCCTGGAGAAAACAGCCATGTAGGACTACGTGTTCGGCCTCATCCGAGGCCGGACCCGGTTTCGGAATGCCATAATGATGAATGCTAGTATAAAGAGATCAACGACGACTGTAACCAGACTCGCTTCCGGCCCAACGGCACCACCCGTCACAAAGGGACTCCCCGAAAGGTGTGCGTTGAGCAAACGCCCGAAGCTGAGCAGCCCGCTATCCGGGACAGAGAAGACAATGCTTTCTGTGAAATCCCAAAGCATATGGAAGCCGATCAGGAACCACAGGCTGCCCGTCAGCTTTGCGGACCAAGCAGCCGCTGAGAGAGAAGAGTGCAAGCAATAACTCGCTTTGCCAGTTTTCGAACGCATTACCAGCGTGCGAATAGCCGAAATAGCATGAAGTGACGATGGCAGCGGACCAAAAGCCGATTGGGGCACGCAACGTCATGAGCGCGTAACCGCGGAAGACCAGCTCTTCCTGCACGGCTACCATTCCAAACACCACCACCCAACCGGTCGCATATCCGAGTGCCGGATGGCCGTGCTGTGCCAACCCCTGCACCGAGTAGCCGCCCATGGTCGCGATGATCAACATGACTAGGCAGAACGAGGCGATACCGGTCGCGGCGCCTTGCCCAAAACGGCGTAGAGCCGCCAGGCTAAATGGCACGCCGCACCAGGAGGCTGATCGCCGATCCAGACGAGCAAAGGCGACAGTCAGCGCGATCGCGATGCCGACCGGTCCGAGTTTGTCCAACGCATACGGAGCAAGGTGCAGAACCGAAGAGGAAGGATCCTGATGGGCTACAAAGCCTGAGGCCTGAACACCACGAAACCATCTTTCGTCGAGCCAATAAGTTACGCCAAAGAAGGTCGCAGCTCGTGCGAGGGCTCCGATGAAGCGTTCTCGACCCAACACGTCCAACCTTTCACAACCTGATCGTCTAAAGGCGAGGCTTTGCCGGGCCGAAATGTCCCACGTTGAGACAGTTGGGTCACCCAGTCCCGCTTACGTCGTATCCGCTATGGAGCGTCAGCCTCTGCGGCCTGGACAGCAGCTTCGAGGCGCGAAGCGGACGCTGTGTCCGCCCTATCGCGCGACGGTGCTGCCGCGGTAGAGGCCTTGAAGGATCCGATGATCGTGCTGGCACGCGAGGTCGCGCCGATCGCGCGCCCGCTGCGCGACGCGTGGGACAACCAGGTCGCCGCTCCCGACCGCTACCGCACGCGCTTCGCTCGCGGGGGCACCAGCCTCCATCTCGACGCCACCTTCACCCAGCGGATCTCCTTGCACGGTCGCCGGGTGGAACGAGGAGGGCACGCCGGTCGCCCCTTTCGCCCGATGCGCCGGCTTGTGCAATCGCGCCACCGGCACCGATCCGTTCAAGACGGCGCCGCGCCGGCTGCGGGCCAGGCCGCATTCGGACCTCGACACCCCGTTCGACTTCAGCTCGACCAACGACACCATCGGCGGCAATTTCGTCTACGATCCCGCCCTCGACCGGGCCGTCGCATCGGGTACAGTTGCCCTGTTGTCGGCGTTGCGGGTGGTCTACGGCGACCAGGCGCTTGTCGAGAGCTGACCCGGGGCCATCTCCGAGCCACCGCGGTCCCGCCCGGAGGGGCGCACGCGAACCGGTGAAAAGGCGGCAGCATGGGTGCTTCACGAGCGGCGGCCGACCCCATCGCACCAGGCGGGACGGCGGGGCGGCTGCACACCGCGATCGCCCGCGATCTCGGCATCGCCATCGCCGCCGGCACGATCCGCCCCGGCGACATCCTGTCCGGCGAGGTCGCCTCCAGCGCCAGGCTCTCGGTCTCGCGCACGGCCTATCGCGAGGCGGTGCGCATCCTCGCCGCCAAGGGCATGGTGGAGAGCCGCACCCGCACCGGTACCCGGGTAAGCCCCCGCCGGCGCTGGAACATCCTCGATCCGGAGGTGCTCGGCTGGTTCCTGCAGACCCGGCCCAGCGAGGCGTTCGTGCGCGACCTGTTCGAGCTGCGGCTGATGGTCGTGGCCGATGGTCAGGCCGTGGCCGGCGAGAGCGGCCTCGGCGGCCGGGGTGCGCCCCGGCCCGCGGGGGGGGACGACGCACCGAGGCGCAGGTGCGGACGATGCGCGAGGCCGTCGACGAGATGGACCGGCTCAAGCTGTCCAGCGAGGCCGGACGCGCCGCAGACCGCAGCTTCCACGACACCATCCTGGCGGCAACCCGAAACGAGGCGATCATGGCCCTGTCGAGCAGCGTCGGGGCGGCGATCCGCTGGACCACGCTGTTCAAGCATCGCGTGCAGAAGGCGCCGCGCGACCCGATCGCCGAACATGTCGGCGTGCTCGACGCCATCGCCGCACGCGACGCGGAGGCAGCACGCACGCGGATGACGGAGCTGGTGCGCTTCGCGCTGGCCGACATGCAGGCCTCGCTCGAGGCGGGCGCGGCGGAAGGCCAGGGCTCTGCCCTGGACCCGCTCAAGGCTCAGCCTTGAGAATCCATCTAGGTTTCCAAAGGCGAGCCTTTGGCGGGGCTTGGGGCAGAGCCCCAACCTTAATCAAAGATACACTTGCCAAGGGCTGGAGCTCGACTTGTTATCCCGCACCGCTGGAAGGAGCACGATGGAAACGTATCATTCGGTGCGTGCGCGATGACATCGCCGCTACTCCCGCGTCGCGCCGTGATCCTGGGTGCGACGGTGGCCGGCCTGGCCGTCGGCGCGAGCGCCGAGGCCGGGACCGACGCACTCATGGCCCATGGCACGGTGTACGAGCGGATCAATGCCGGCCGCAGGGGGATCGCCAACATCCTCGTCAGTAACGGCGAGGACGTGGTGGTCACCGCTTCTGACGGAAGCTGGACCCTGCCCGTGGCGGACGGCGAGAGCGTGTTCGTCATCAAGCCTACGGGCTGGATCACGCCCGTCGATCCGGACACGCAACTTCCAGACTTCGCCTACCTGCACAGCCCGAACGGCACGCCGGCCTCGCTGAACACCCGCTTCCCCGGCGTGCAGCCCACCGGCGCACTTCCCCGAAGCATCGACTTCGAGCTGCGCCGGCAGGACGAGCCGACCCGTTTCGACGCGCTGCTGCTGACCGATCCGCAACCGGAAAGTATCACCGAACTCGGCTACGTGCGCGACGACGTCGTCGCACAGCTCGGCGAATATCGCGCTGCCTTCGCCATCGCGCATGGCGACCTGATGTTCGATGATCTGGCACTCTACGAACGCTTTAACCGCATGGTCGGCACCGCGGGCATGCCCTGGTACGCGTGCCCCGGCAACCACGACATGAACTACGAGGCGGCGGACAACGCGCTCTCGCGCGAGACCTTCAAGCGCGTCTATCGCGCCCGCCACCTCGCGTTCCAGTACGGCGGCGCCACCTTCATCCTGCTGGACAACGTGGAGTATCTCGGCACCAATCCGGCACGCCCGCTCGCCGCCGGCGCGTATCGAGGCCGGTTCGGGCCGCGCCAGCTCGCCTTCATCCGCAACGTGCTGGCGCATGTGCCGCGCGACAGCCTGGTCGTCCTCTCGCACCACATCCCGCTCTACACGCTGCTCTCGAACCAGCCAGCCAACGTCAATACGGACACCGCCGACCTGCTGGCGACCGTCGCCACCCACCCGAACTGCATCAGCTTCAGCGGCCATACGCATACCAACGAGCACTGGCATCTCGGCGCGGACGGCAAGCCCGCGCAGACCGGGCACCACCACCACGTGCTCTCGGCGGCCAGCGGCAGCTGGTGGAGCGGTCCGGGCGATATACGCGGCATTCCCGTCGCACTGGCGACGGACGGTGCTCCGAGCGGCTTCCATGTCCTCTCGGTCGACGGCAACCGCGCCATGGCGCGGCTGATCCCGTCGCACGATCCGGCACGCGCGCTGCTGCGCATCGTGCTCGACAGCCAGGCGCACGAGTTGTCGCCGGAACTGCTGGCCGAGTATGCGCCGGGCGCGCTGCTGACCGGCCCGATCGCAGCGGCGCAGCTCGGCTCGAGCCGCGTGGTGGTGAATTTCTTCGAGGGCGGCGCGCGCTCGATCGTCGAGATGTCGGCCAACCATGGCGCGTTTGCCGCGATGAAGCCGG
Source organism: uncultured Acetobacteraceae bacterium (assembly GCA_964249315.1). Classification (GTDB taxonomy): domain Bacteria; phylum Pseudomonadota; class Alphaproteobacteria; order Acetobacterales; family Acetobacteraceae; genus Lichenicoccus. Next base: position 7,125 of record CAXUCM010000024.1, read on the forward strand.
TCACTCGCATCGACCCGTTCGTGCAGGAGGTGTACGGCCGCAACGCCGCGACCCGGAAGCCCTGGGTGAAGCCGGAGCTGTCGTCCCATCTGTGGCAGGCCGATCTTCCCGCTTCTCTGGGCGTGGGCACGCATCGGCTGCACATACGCGCGACCGACGAGTATGGCGCCCGGCACGAAGCCTCGATGATCCTGGAAGTGGTTTGAAATGGATTCTCAAGCCCGAGCCTCAAGTGCCGCGTCCAGTGTCGCAATAGATTCATGATGTGCCCCGTTGTCCGATACGGACCGGCGCTCTACCCGTAGGACGAGTCCAGGAGCAGCGAGACTCTGGGGGTCGAGTTGAGCAGCCGACTGCACCACGCTCTGGCACGATCCGGTCCATTCCAGTTTACCTGCGTCGCCGGCCTTGCCGGATTCTGCGCCTATTTCTGCATGTACTCGTTCCGCAAACCGTTCGTCGCGGCGACCTTCGAGCATGTTCCGGGCTGGCATCTGGCGCTGGACTACAAGATCGCCCTGATCATCGCACAGGTCGTCGGTTACGCCATGTCCAAGTTCATCGGCGTCAAGGTCGTCTCCGAGATCAAGCCGCAGCATCGCGCCCTGGCGATCCTCGGTCTAATCGGGATGTCCTGGTTGGCCCTCGTCGCGTTCGCCCTGATCCCCGCGCCATGGAACCTGGTCTGCCTGTTCGCGAACGGCCTTCCGCTCGGCATGATCTGGGGCCTGGTCTACGGCTTCATGGAGGGACGTCGCGTCTCCGAGGCACTGGCTTCGATCCTTTGCGCAAGCTTCATCCTGTCCTCGGGAGCGGTAAAGTCCGTCGCCGTCTGGCTGATGCAGGACTGGCATGTGAGCGAGTTCTGGATGCCGGCGGCGACCGGCGCCCTGTTCATTCCCATGCTGCTGGTCTCGGTCTGGGTGCTCAGCCAGCTCCCGCCGCCGGACGCTCGCGACGAAGCCGAACGCGTACGCCGGGCGCCGATGTCCGGTGCGCAACGGACCGCGTTTCTCAAGGATCATGCACCGGGCTTAGTCGCCATCGTGTTCGCCTACGTGCTGCTGACGGCGTTGCGCGATTGCCGCGACAACTTCGCCACCGAGATCTGGGGCGCCCTCGGCTTCGGCGGCGAGGCATGGCTGTTCTCGGCCAGCGAGCTTCCGGTTGCGGCGATCGTGCTGCTCGGCCTGGCGGCGATCATCGTCGTCAAGGATAATCGCCGCGCGCTGATGGTCATCCACTTCATGGTGGCCGTCGGCTTCGCCCTGATCGGGCTGTCCACGCTGGCGTTCCAGGCGCAGCTGATCGCGCCCCTGGTCTGGATGATCCTGGTGGGCTCCGGCCTCTATCTCGCCTACAACCCGATCAACGCGGTGCTGTTCGATCGCATGGTGGCAGCCAGCGGCGAGGTCGCCAACGCCGGCTTCCTGATCTATGTCGCGGACTCCTGCGGCTATGGCGGCAGCGTGCTGTTGCTGTTGTGGCGCAATTTCGGCCGGCCTTCGCTGGACTGGCTGCAATTCTTCATCCTGGGCGCCTACGCGACGAGCCTGGTCGGCACCGTCGCCACGGTTGCGGCAGGTCTCTACTTCCATCGCCGCTCCATCAGAACGGCCATGCAGGCACTGCCGCACGAAGGCGCCGGCCGGCCAGCACTCGTGCTGGACTGAACCGCATGCTCGGCGAACGAGGAGGATGCCGCGTGCGTCGACAGGACCCGGCGCCGCCACCCGGATTGCTGGAAGACGGCACGATCGTCGAACTCCATCTGGCCGGGCGCGCCTGTCGCTTCCATGCCATCTGGTTGCGGGACAATGCCCAGGACGCTTCCACGCGCAGCCCGGCCAACGGTCAGCGGCTGATCACGCTGCTCGACATCCCGTCCGACACCCGTATCCGCGCCGCAAGCTGGACGAAGCACGGTCTGCGTATCGACTTCGAGCCTGGAGACAAGACCGTCGAGTTCGACCCAGACTGGTTGCTGACCCACGCCTACGACAAGCCGGCCGCCGCTGCGGCAGGATGGATCGATCCGGCGGTGACCCGCTGGGACGCCGGCCTCGCCGCGCACATCCCGGGCGACAGCTATGCCGCCGTGCGAGAGGACGAGGCTGCACGGCGACGCTGGTTGGCGATGGTCCGCCAGTACGGTTTTGCCCGCCTGTCCGGATGTCCGCGTCGGGACGGGATCGCGTGCGAGGTCGCCGGTCTGTTCGGCTACGTCCGCGAGACAAACTACGGTCGCAGCTTCGACGTACGCGTCCGCGCCGACCCCGGCAACCTTGCCGACACCAATCTCGGGTTGCAGGCTCACACCGACAATCCCTATCGCGATCCGACGCCCGGCCTGCAGATCCTGGCGTGCATGGAGAACTCCGTCGACGGAGGAAGCTCCATCCTCGTCGACGGCTTCAAGATTGCCGCGCGCCTGCAGCCGCGCGACTTCACGCTGCTTTCCGGCTACTGCGCCCGCTTCGAGTATGGTGGCGCGTCAGGCGTCATGCTCAGATCCAAGCGGCCGATCCTGGAGCTGAGCCCCGACGGCGAGCTGGTCGCGGTTCGCTTCAACAACCGCTCGACGGCCGCTTTCACGGACATCCCCTTCGAGATCATGGCGGCGTATTACCGCGCATACCGGCGCATGACGGAGCTCGTGGAAGATCCGGCGCTGTCGGTGCGCCTCCGGCTTCAGCCGGGAGATCTGCTGCTGATGGACAATCTGCGCGTCCTGCACGGGCGAGAGCCGTTCACGAGCGAAGGCGAGCGCTGGCTGCAGGGATGCTACGTCGATCGGGATGGCTTGCGCTCGCGGTTGGCGGTCATGGAGAGAGCCGGAGTACCAGGATGATCACACGATCGGAAAAACAGTTCGGCATCATCGATCATCTCGAGGATATCTTCGAGCGACGAGGATCGGACGCCTATCTGGGTGAAGCCGTGACCATGGCCGAACACATGTACCAGTCCGCGGCCCTGGCGCAGGCGGCGGGTGCCCCGGACGTTCTCGTCGCCGCTGCCCTGCTGCACGACATCGGCCACTTCACGAGCGAGTTCGGACAGTACTCACCGGACGACACGCTGGACCGGCATCACGACAGCGCCGGCGCCGCGATCCTGGAGGGCTTCTTCCCCGAGATGGTGATCGCCTGCGTGCGCATGCACGTGGCGGCCAAGCGCTACCTGTGCACGATCGATCCGGCCTACCGCGACGGACTTTCGTCGGCATCCAGGCATAGCCTCTCGCTTCAGGGCGGGTTGATGCGTCGCGAGGATTTGGAAGATTTCAGAACCGCGGAGTTCCATCGGGAGGCCGTGGCGGTTCGCATGTGGGATGATGGCGGGAAGAACCCGGGCATGACCATGGGTCGTTTCCGGGACTTCCGGCCGCTGCTGGAACGTGTCGTCATCCGGGCACCGGGATGAACACTCTCCGGAGTTCCCCGCCGGAAGTTACCGCCGCATGATAGTTTGAAGACGGGGCCCGGATCGGCTCGAATCGCTCCGTCAACGACTGGAATGAATCGTAACCCTCCCTTATAGCGGCCTCTGCACCATCTGTTCGAGGGTCAGACGATGCGAGCCCGCTACCTTTTGACTTGCGCCGTTTCGGCTCTGCTCGCGGGGACAGCTCATGCCGCGCAGACAGACCCTTCCGCCGACTCCAAGCCGAACACGCCGACGAAGGCTTCCGCGTCATCGTCGAAGTCAAAGTCCCAGACGACGGCCACGTCTTCTTCAAACGGCCAGGACATCATCGTCACGGCGCAGCGTCGCAATGAAAGCGTGCAGAAAGTGCCGCTGACGATCCAGGCCTTCTCCGGCAAGACGCTGTCGCAGCTCAACGTGAAGTCGTTCGACGACCTCATCCGGTTCACGCCGAACGTGACGTTCGGCAATAACGGTCCGGGCCAGGGCTCGATCTTCCTGCGCGGGCTGAGTGCCGGCTTCGCCGGCAACCAGTCCAGTGCGACGATCGCGAACTTTCCCAACGTCGCCCTGTATCTCGACGACCAGTCGATGCAGTTCCCGGCGCGAAACGTCGACATCTACGTCGTCGACATGAACCGCATCGAGGTGCTCGAGGGTCCGCAGGGCACGCTGTTCGGCGGGGGCGCCGAAGCGGGCGCAATCCGCTACATCACGAACAAGCCCAACCTGGACAGCTTCGGCGGCCATGCCGAGGCAGGGTACGGGTTCACCGCCCAGGGGGGCATCAACGACCACGGCAACCTGACCGTCAACCTTCCGGTCATACCGGACAAGCTGGCGATCCGTGCCGTCATCTACGACGATCATCGCGGCGGCTACATCGACAACGTGCCGAGCACCTTCACCCGCGAGAACTCGGATCTCGGCAACTACTACTTCAACATCAGACCGACCGCAGGTCTCTGCCCCAACGGGCAGCCGGCCGGCAAGGCCGGTTTCTGCGCGCTGCCGAACGCACCGCAAGGCAACAACTTCTCGATCGCCAGGAGCAACCAGAACCCGACGGAGTATTCCGGCGGTCGCATCAGCGGGCTCTATCAGGTGACCGACGACTGGAGCGTGCTGATCGCGGAAAGCATCCAGAACCTGCACGCCGACGGGATCTCGGCCGAGTATCCGATCGGTTCCGACTTCCAGACGCTGGGTCCGTTGCAGGAGACGTCGTTCACGCCGACCTACGATCATGACAGCTTCGCCAACACGGCGTGGACGTTCAGCGGCAGGATCGCGCCTCTCCGGGTCGTCTATACCGGCGGCTACATGGTCCGGCACATTGACCAGCAGCAGGATTACGCGAACTACTCGCGGACCGCCGGCGGCCAATACTATCAGTGCACTGGCGGAAGCACCGGGTTCGGCACGGGCGCGCCGAGATGCTACTCTCCGGACGGCTACTGGCACGACATGGTCAAGAATACCCACCTGACCAACGAGCTTCGCGTCAGTACGCCGGATGATCTCCGTATCCGCGCCATCGGCGGCGCGTTCTTCGAATCGTTCCGCATCTACGACGTCATGAATTTCAACTACAAGACGTACCCGGCTTGCAATCCGGCAAACCTCGCCGCCGCGCTCGCCGGCGGTCCGGCCTGCGTCGCGGACGTTCGCACCGCTCCCGGCTCGACCGCCAACGAGCCCGGCATACGCGGGGACAGCACCGCCTTCGGCGAGGATACGCAGCGCGGCTACGATCAGACCGCCTTCTTCGGATCGATCGACTACGACATCATCCCGAAGGTGCTTACCATCACGGGGGGAACGCGCTACTACGAATACAAGGAGTTCGAGGTCGGCTCGCAATACGGCACCAACACGAGCTGCCTCGACGTGCCGAACGGCCAGTGCGGCAGCGGCCTGGTGAACATCGATGCGGCCAAGGATCGCTCGATCTATACCGGCTTCAAGAACCGAGCGAGCCTGAGCTGGCACGTCAATCCGGTGACGCTGGCCTACTTCACGTTCTCCGAAGGCTTTCGGCCGGGCGGTTTCAACCGCTCGGTCAGCGACGTGGCGGCCGGTCCGGACGGGAAGCAGTACCAGAAGCCGAACGGCTATGCCCCGGACTCGCTGACGAACTACGAGATCGGCTTGAAGACCAGCCTGCTCGACCGGCGGCTGCAGATCGACCTTTCCGCCTACGACATGGACTGGAAGAACGTCCAGTTCCTGTTCTTCAATCCGACCGAGCTCGGCAATACGACCTTCGGCGTCAACGGTCCGAATTACAACATCAAGGGTGCCGAGGCGCAGATCTTCGCCCACGTGACGCGACAGCTCACGCTGAACGGTTCGGGCACCTTCAACCAGAACCAGCAGACCAACTCGCCCTGCCTGGTGGGAAACATCCCCGGCAACGCGTCGTTCGGCCGCTGCATCACCGAAGTCGTCCAGACCGGCGTCGGCCTCGTGCCGTTCCAGAATCCATTCGGCACCGTCGGCTCGACGGCGGCGTTCTCGCCCAAGTTCCAGGCTAGCCTGCGGGCGCGATACGACTGGATGTTCGGCCGCTGGCACCCCTACATGGCGGCCGGCATCAACTATATCGACACGGAGTTCAACGAGCCGGCGACCTATGCCTCGGGTGCGAACGTGCTGATCCCAACCACGACCTTGCTGCGCTACAAGCAGCCGAGCTACGAGACGGTCGATGCTTCGGTGGGCTTCACGACGGGCCGCTGGTCGGCCGAGCTGTTCGGCACCAACCTGACCGACTCGCATGCCAGCACCTTCACCTCGTCCGCCCAGTTCATCAAGTCGGAGGTCCCGATCCGGCCCCTGGTGGTCGAGCTCAAGGTGGGTGCGGATTTCTGAGGCTGACGGAATGGCCGCACCCTACGAAGATGCTCATGGACCTTGAGGCACCGCTCTCCGTCGAGTCGGAACTTGCCCGACTTCGACAGTTGCAGAAAGAAGGCCGCCACGCCGAGGCGCTGGATGCGGCGGAGCAGCGGTCGCGCGACGTGCCGGGGAACCGCGACCTTCTCCTGCTGTCTGCGATCAGCCTGCGCCATCTCTCTCGCATCGCCGATGCGCTCGACGTGCTGGCTCGGCTCGAGCAGACGCAGCCCGCCTTCAGCCTGCTGCACCAGGAACGCGGCCTCTGTCACGTCGCACGCAGAAACGCGCAGGGTGCCACCGATGCGCTCCTGCGGGCGGTCAATCTGAACCCTGCGTTACCGATGAGCTGGAGGATGCTCGAAGGCGTCTACCGCATCGGCGGGAACTCCGGGGATGCGGCCACCGCGGCGGCGCACGTGGCAACGCTGCAACGCCTGCCGGCCGAGCTGGTGCAGGCGACGTCCCGCTTCTTCGATGGCGAGCTCGGCATCGCCGAGCAGATCACCCGCACCTACCTGCTCAGGCACGGCGATCACCCGGAGGCGATGCGCCTGCTCGGCAAGATCGCAATGGCGCGCCACGTGCTCGACGACGCGGAGCTGCTGCTGGAGTCGGTGCTCACGCTCGTGCCCGATCACCAGGCTGCCCGGCACGAATACGCGCAGTGCCTGGTGCTCCGGCACAAATATCCGCAGGCGCGAGAGCAGCTCGAACGATTGCTGGACGGCGAGCCGGGCCACCCGGACTACCGCGCGCTCGCCGCGACGGCGGCGGTCGGTCTCGGCGAGCATGAGCGGGCGATCGGGCTCTACCGCGACCTGCTCGCCGAACTGCCCGGCGCGTCGGACGTCCAGCTCTGGCTCGGACACGCGCTCAAGACCGTCGGGCAGACGCCGGAGGCGGTCGCTGCGTATCGCGCCGCCGCCGCGTTGCGGCCCGATTTCGGCGATGCGTACTGGAGTCTCGCCAACCTGAAGATCTTCCGTTTCGAGCCCGGCGAGATCGCCCGCATGCGCGCCGAGGAAGCGTCAGCCGGGACCGCGACCATCGATCGCGTCCATCTCTGCTTCGCGCTCGGCAAGGCGCTGGAAGATCTCGGCGAGACGGCCGAATCCTGGCGGTACTATCAGACAGGCAATGCGCTGCAGCGATCGGAAAGCCGCTATCGGCCAGAGATCCTGGAGATCAATGCGGCGCAGCAGGTCCAGGTCGGCACGCGCGATTTCTTCGCCCATCGCCAGGGCTGGGGCGTCCCCGATCGCGATCCCATCTTCATCGTCGGACTGCCCCGCTCAGGCTCGACGCTGATCGAACAGATCCTCGCCTCGCACTCCCAGGTCGAGGGCACGCAGGAACTCGCCAACATCCAGAGGATCGTGCTCGAACTGCAGGGACGTGATCCGGATCTCGACGCTCCGCGCTATCCGGCCATCCTGCGCGACATGGGCGAGGACGAACTGTCGTCGCTCGGCCGGCGCTACATGGACGAGACGCGGCTCTATCGCACCGGACGCGCGTTCTTCGTCGACAAGATGCCGAACAATTTCCGCCATGTCGGCCTGATCCGACTCATGCTGCCCAACGCCAGGATCATCGATGCGCGGCGGGATCCGATGTCATGCTGCTTCAGCAACCTCAAGCAGCTGTTCGCGCACGGACAGGAATTCTCGTACAGCATCGATGACATCGCCCGCTACTACAGGCTCTATCTCGATCTGATGCAGCACTGGGACGAGGCGCTGCCCGGACAGGTGCTGCGCGTGCAGCTCGACGACGTCGTCGCCGACCTCGAAGGTTCGGTGCGGCGGATCCTCGCCTATTGCGACCTTGCCTTCGAGCCGGCCTGCGTGAACTTCCACGAAAATCGCAGGAGCGTCCGCACGCCGAGCTCGGAACAGGTGCGACGACCCATCTTCCGCGACGGGCTCGAGCAATGGAGACCGTTTGAGCCATGGCTCGCACCGCTTCGCGACGCGCTCGGCGATGCGCTGGTTCGATACCGTGGCTGAGCTTCGCGGGCCCGAGACCGCATGAACAGGACCTATGACGTGGCCGTCATCGGCGCCGGCATCATCGGCCTCGCCCACGCCTATGCGGCCGCCAGGAGAGGCAAGCGCGTCGTCGTCATCGACCGCGACACTCGGGCGAACGGTGCATCGATCCGCAATTTCGGGCTCGTCACCGTCACCGGCCAGGAGCGCGGCGATGTCTGGACCCTGGCCCGATCGAGCAGCCGGATCTGGGACGAGGTCGCGCCGCAGGCCGGGATCGCGGTGGAGCAGAGAGGCCTGATCGTGATCCTGCGCCGGCCAGAGGCTGTCGCCGTGGCCGAGGCGTTCCTGGATACCGAGATGGGCGAAGGCTGCGCGTATCGCACCGCGGCGGAGTTCCGGGACCGGCATCATCCATTCGCGGCGCGCGACGCGCTCGGCTTCCTGGTCAGCCCGCACGAACTGCGCGTCGAGTCACGCACGGCGTTGCCGAAGCTGGCGGCCTGGCTCCGCGAGGTCCATGGCGTCGCCGTGCTGACCGAGACCGCCGTGTACGCGGTGGCGCCGCCGCGCATCGAGACCTCTCGCGGACCGGTTGAGGCGGACGCCGCCATCGTGTGTCCCGGGGACGATTTCGTCAGCCTTCTTGCGGACCGCATCGCCTCCTATCGACCGCGCAAGTGCCGGCTGTCCATGCTGCGTCTCGCCTCACCGGGCGTGCGCCTGCCGGGGTCGGTGATGTCCGACCTGACCCTGGTCCGATATGGCGGATTTGCCGCCCTGCCGGAGGCCGGGAAGCTTCGACACCGACTCGCCGCCGAGCAGTCGGCCCATCTCGCGCATGGCGTGCATCTGATCGCGGTGCAAAGCGCCGACGGCACCCTGGTGGTCGGCGACAGCCATCATTACGACGACCTGCCAAGCCCCTTCGCGCCGGCCGAGGCGGAAGGCTGCATCCTCGACGAGTTCCAGCGCGCGACGGGCGTGCAGCCGCCGCCCGTGCTCGAACGTTGGGTCGGGACCTACGCCGTCGCGGACCGGCGCAGCTACTTCATCGATACGCCGCGAGACGATGTGCGCCTGGTGATGGTGACCAGCGGCATCGGCGCCTCGATCGGCTTCGCGCTCGCCGAGCGCACCGTCGCCAGTCTGTACGGACGCCGCGCGGAAGCCGCTCGATGAGCTATCCGATCAAGGCGGTGATCTTCGACTGGGCTGGCACGATGGTCGATTTCGGCTGCATGGCTCCGGTCGACGCCCTCATCGACGCCTTCGCCGCCCACGGCGTCGGCATCACGGCGGCGCAGGCGCGCCGGGACATGGGCCGCGCCAAGCGGGACCATGTTGCCGCGATCCTGCAGAACCCGTCGGTCGCCGCCGCCTGGACCGAAGCTCACGGCGCGGCGCCGACCGTAGCCGACGGCGACCTCCTCTACCGGATGCTTGAACCGCTGATCGAGGCCGCCGCGACCCGCTGTGCCGAACTGATCCCCGGCGCCGCCACGGTCGCCGCGGAGCTCGAGGCGCTCGGCGTCAAGCTCGGCTCCGGCACCGGCTATACCCGCCAGATGATGTCCGGCATCCTGCCTCGGGCCGCCGCCCAGGGCTACGCCCCCGCGGTCGTCGTCTGTGCCGGAGAGACCGCGACCGGGCGCCCCGCCCCGCTGATGACCTGGAAGGCGCTCGTCGAGCTGGACGCCTGGCCGTCGCAGGCCTGCGTCAAGGTCGATGATGCGACCGTCGGGATCGAGGAAGGCCGCCTGGCCGGTTGCTGGACCATCGGGCTGGCCGCATCCGGCAACGGAGTCGGCCTGAGCCTGGCCGAGTACGACGCGCTCGAGCCCGCAGATCGGTGCGCACGCGTGGCGGCGTCCGCGGACCTGCTTCGCGCGGCAGGTGCGAATTACGTCGTCGACACGGTCGCCGAGATCGGACCAGCCCTCAAGTCGATCGCATGCCGTATCGCCGCCGGCGAAGACCGCGCCGGCTGAGCCTTCGAGGCCAGGGCTCTGCCCTGGACCCGCTCAAGGCTCAGCCTTGAGAATCCAATTATAAGAGGCAGGCTGGACGTGATCACTTCGTGCAGAGCGCCCTCCTCCCAGTCCGGCTCGAACGCGCTCAAGACCTTCAGCAGATCCCAGACCTCGTTGGCTCCATCATTGTCCTGTTTGTTGTCGAGTAGATGGAGTTCCCGCCGCGCGCTCGAACAGCGACCGGATGACCGGCCAGGCTCGCTCGTCGCCGTGGTACGTTGCCAAGTGCCTCGCCGCGGCGCTGCGAACCTTACGATCGTCGTGGGGCGACGATCGCCTGGCCGTGCTGAACTTCGTTACGTGAACTCAAGAAGGTGGAGCGCCGCTGTCGTTGCTGCTTCATCGAGCGGCACGGTCAAACCTCTTCCTCGCGGCGATGGCAGGCTGCCACAGCTCGACGGTGCATATCCAACAATTGCCGGATCAGGACTGGCGAGCCCGCTATCCTGGGCACGCGTCAACTTGGCCGCTGCTTTCCCCGTTTCGATCAATACAATAAACGGATTTCAAAGGTTTTGCCTTTGATGGGGTTCAAGGGGCAACGCCCCTTGGCTTGCTTGATTTCACGCGGATCAGCCGGAGCTTCAACCATCCTGGCGGCTTGTTGTGGCGTAAGCCGGCCTGCGCCATTATCGAGGCCATGAGCGAGACCGCATCGCCGCCGACCGGGCTGATCGCGATCGACTGGGGTACCA
>CAXUCM010000025.1:0-14895 GCA_964249315.1 uncultured Acetobacteraceae bacterium
CCCTCGGCGATGATCCGCGCTTCGACCTGCGCCATGCCTATTTCGTGCTGGCCGGCATCGCCGGCATCAATCCGCGGATCGGCTCCGTCGGCTCGGCCGCCTGGGCGAAGCACGTCGTCAACGGCAACGGCCACGAGATCGACGCCCGCGAGATCCCGCCCGGCTGGCGCACCGGCTACGTGCCGTATGGACGCGTCACCCCATACGAGCAGCCGGCGCCCCCGGCGGATTCACTCTGGGGGACCACCGTGTATACGCTCGATGCCGGGCTGGTGGATTGGGCCTACCAGCAGACTCGGAGCCTGACGCTGTCGGACAGCGCCGCCCTGCAGGCGCTGCGCGCCCGCTACACGACGACGCCAGCGGCGCGAAAGCCCGCCTTCGTGCTCGAGGGCGACACCCTGTCCTCGGGCATCTTCTGGGTCGGTTGGAAGCTGAACGACTGGGCCGAGGACTGGACCCGCTACTGGACCCGGGGCAGCGGCGTCTACGCCACGACGGCGGAGGAGGATGCCGGACTGATGCAGGCGCTGACCTTCCTGGCGCAGGCGCATCGTGTCGATCTGGCGCGCGTGCTGGTGCTGCGCACCGCCAGCGACTACGACGCGCCGCCGCCGGGCCAGAGCGCCGCCGGACTGCTCGCCTCGGAAGGCCAGGAAACCGGCTTCGCCGCCTATCGCGCCTCGCTCGACGCGGCCTACGAGGTGGGCAGCACGGTGGTGCGGCAGCTCGCCACGCATTGGGACACTTGGCGCGACCGTGTACCTGCGGCGCGATAGGAAGGTTGGGGCTCCGCCCCAAGCCCCGCCAAAGGCTCGCCTTTGGAAACCTCTTGTAGATGGATTCTCAAGGCTTTGCCTTGAGCGGGTCCAGGGCAGAGCCCTGCCCTTCTTTCCCTGCAAGAAACTTACTTTCCTTCAAGCCAAGATCGTGTAAGCTTCCGCTCGGCAAGAGGGACGGAGCGTATGTGCGGCATTGTCGGCCTGTTCCTGAAGCGTCCCGGACTGGAGGACAGGTTCGGTGCCCTGATGGCGACGATGCTCGCGACGATGCGAGACCGCGGTCCCGACAGCGCCGGCTTTGCCCTCTACGGCGACGAGGATGCCGGCGTGAAGCTCACCGTGCGTGATCCGGCTCCCGCCGAGATCGCCGCCTGGGCGCGATCCGCCGGGCTGTCCATCGCGCTGCGCGACAGTCATGCCGTGCTGCACGTCCCGCTCGACCGGGTCGACGCCGTCCGCGACCAGCTCCGGTCGCGCTCGTCCGCCACCACGATCGTGGGCGAGGGTCGACGGATGGAAGTCTACAAGGCGGTCGGCCTGCCCGCCGACGTCACCGCCCGGTTCGGTCTGCGGGCGATGGCCGGGACCCACGGCATCGGCCACACCCGGATGGCCACCGAGAGCGCGGTGACCCCCGACGGCGCGCATCCCTACACGACCGGGCTCGACCAGTGCCTCGTGCATAACGGCAGCCTGTCGAATCACAGTTCCGTCCGCCGCCGGCTGGTCCGCGAAGGGCTGTCGTTCGCGACCGAGAACGACACCGAGGTGGCCGCCGCCTACCTGTCGTGGCGGATGCGCGATGGCGACACGCTCGAGGCGGCGCTTGAGGAGGCACTCGTCGATCTCGACGGCTTCTACACGTTCGTCGTCGGCACGCGGACCGGCTTCGCCGTGCTGCGAGACCCGATCGGATGCAAGCCGGCGGTGATGGCGGAGACCGAGGACTGGGTGGCGTTCGGCAGCGAGTATCGCGCGCTGGTGGACCTGCCGGGCATCGACGATGCGCGCGTCTGGGAGCCCGAGCCGGCCCGCGTCTACGCCTGGGACCGCGCCGCGTGAGCGCGCAGATCGTCGACCTCGCCCAGTCGACGGTGCGCGGCCTGAACGCGTCCCTGCACGCGCTGGCCGCCGACACCAACCGGACCCTGTGGCGGGTGCTCAACCCGCGCGGATGCCACGCCCTGGCGGTCGGCGTGGACGCGCCGGCGAGGGTCGAGATCGCCGGTCATGCCGGCTACTACTGCGCGGGCATGAACAAGCGGGCGACCATCGTCATCGAGGGCAACGCGGGCAACGGCGTCGCGGAGAACATGATGTCGGGATACGTGCTGGTGCGCGGCAACGCCAGCGCCGCGGCCGGGGCCACCGCGCATGGCGGCATGCTGGTCGTCGAGGGCGATGCCGGTGCACGCTGCGGCATCGCGATGAAGGGCGTCGACATCGTGGTCGGCGGCAATGTCGGCCACATGAGCGCCTTCATGGCGCAGGCCGGTACGCTGACGGTGCTCGGCGACGCCGGCGAGAGCCTCGGCGACAGCATCTACGAGGCGCAGATCTTCGTCCGCGGCCGGGTGGCGAGCCTCGGTGCGGACTGCATCGAGAAGCCGATGCACGACCACCATCGTGCCGCGCTCGCCGCCAGGCTGGAGCAGGCGTGTCTCGGCGATGTCGACACGCGCGAGTTCCGCCGCTACGGGTCCGCCCGCAAGCTCTACCACTTCCATGCCGATAACGCGGGCGCCTACTGATGGCCGGACGCGAGAGCGCGACCTTCGACCGCCACACGCTGGCGGAGATCCGGCGCGCGGCGGCGACCGGGCTCTACGAGATCCGCGGCTACGGCGCGAAGCGCGCGCTGCCGCATTTCGACGACCTGCTGTTCCTCGGCGCCAGCATCAGCCGCTATCCGCTCGAAGGCTACCGCGAGCGTTGCGGCACCGAGATCGTGCTCGGCGGCCGGCATGCGACCAGGCCGCTCGCGCTGGCGATCCCGATCACGGTGGCGGGCATGAGTTTCGGCAGCCTGTCGGCACAGGCCAAGGAGGCGCTCGGCCGTGGTGCCAGCATCGCCGGCACCAGCACGACGACCGGCGACGGCGGCATGACCCAGGAGGAGCGGGCGCATTCCCGGCTGCTGGTCTACCAGTACCTGCCGAGCCGTTACGGGATGAACCCGGACGACATGCGCGCGGCCGACGCCATCGAGATCGTCGTCGGCCAGGGTGCGAAGCCCGGCGGCGGCGGCATGCTGCTCGGCCAGAAGGTCAACGAACGGGTGGCCGCGATGCGCACCCTGCCGCCCGGCATCGACCAGCGCAGCGCCTGCCGGCATCCCGACTGGACCGGACCGGACGACCTCGAGATCAAGATCCAGGAGCTGCGCGAGATCACCGACTGGGAGAAGCCGATCTACGTCAAGGTCGGTGCCTCGCGGCCCTATTACGATACCGCACTGGCCGCCAAGGCGGGCGCCGACGTCGTCGTGCTCGACGGCATGCAGGGCGGCACCGCGGCGACGCAGACGGTGTTCATCGAGCATGTCGGCCTGCCGCTGCTGGCCGCGATCCGGCCGGCCGTGCAGGCGCTGCAGGATCTCGGCCTGCACCGCACGGTGCAGCTCGTCGTCTCGGGCGGCATACGCAACGGCGCCGACGTCGCCAAGGCGATCGCGCTCGGCGCCGATGCGGTCAGCGTCGGCACCGCGGCGCTGGCCGCCCTCGGCGACAACGACCCGCGCTGGGAGGACGAGTATGCCGCACTCGGCACGCATGCGGGCGCGTTCGACGCCTGGCAGGGCGGCCGCGATCCGGCCGGCATCACCACCCAGGACCCGGCACTCGCCGCACGGCTCGACCCCGTGCAGGGCGGCCGGCGGCTGGCCAACTACCTGTCGGTGCTGACGATGGAGGCGCAGACGATCGCGCGCGCGTGCGGCAAGAGCCACCTGCATCATCTCGAGCCGGAGGATCTGGTGGCACTCACCGTCGAGGCGGCGGCGATGGCGCGCGTGCCGCTGGCCGGAACCGGCTGGATCCCCGGCACATGACGTCGCTCCCGGCGATCGCGCGCGAGCGCGGCATCCGCTACTTCCTGATCGCCTACACCGACCTGCGCGGCGTTCTGCGCGCCAAGCTGGTGCCGGCGCGCGCGATCGACGAGATGGCGCGCGACGGCGCCGGTTTCGCCGGCTTCGCGACCTGGTTCGACATGACCCCTGCCGATCCCGACGTGCTGGCCGTCCCGGATCCCGCCACGCTGATCCAGCTGCCCTGGAAGCCCGAGGTGGGCTGGATGGCCGCCGATCCGATGATGAACGGCAGGCCGGTCGAGCAGGCGCCGCGACACGTGCTGGGTCGGGCGATCGCGCGGGCCGCCGAGGACGGGCTAGAGATGCGCAGCGGCGTCGAGCCGGAATTCTTCCTGATCCAGCCGAGCGGGGACGCGATCGCCGACGGCGCCGACCAGCAGGTCAAGCCGTGCTACGACCAGCTCGCCCTGATGCGGCGCTACGACGTCATCACCGAGATCGGTGACGCCATGGAGATGCTCGGCTGGGAGCCGTACCAGAACGATCATGAGGACGCGAACGGCCAGTTCGAGATGAACTGGGCCTACGCGCCGGCGATGGTCACCGCCGACCGGCACGTCTTCTTCAAGTTCATGGTGCGCAGCATCGCCGAACGGCACGGGCTGCGCGCGACGTTCATGCCCAAGCCGTTCGCGCACCTGACCGGTTCGGGCTGCCACGCGCATGTCTCGCTCTGGCGCGACGGCGGCAACCAGTTCGCCGGCGACGACGCGCTCGGGCTGTCGCCGGTCGCGCGGCATTTCATCGGCGGCGTGCTGGAGCACGCGCCCGCGCTGTGCGCGTTGAGCAATCCTGCCGCCAACAGCTACAAGCGGATCAACGCGTCGACCACCGCGTCGGGCGCGACCTGGTCGCCGAGTGCGATCAGCTGGGGCGGCAACAACCGCACCCATCTGGTGCGCGTGCCCGGACCGGGGCGGTTCGAATACCGGCTCGGCGACGGGGCGGCCAATCCCTACCTGCTGCAGGCGGGCCTGCTGGCGGCGGGGCTCGACGGCATCGCGCATCGGCGCGATCCGGGCGAGCCGCTGGAGGCCGACATGTCCACGGCATCGGGTGCCGCCGCGGAAACCCGGCGCCTGCCCCTCAACCTGCTCGACGCCGTACGCGCGCTCGAGAACTCGGCCCTGCAGACGACGCTCGGCGCCGGCTTCGTGTCGTCCTACGCCAAGCTGAAGCGGCATGAATGGGACGACTACATGCGCCACCTCAGCCAGTGGGAGCGCGACCACACGCTCGATTGCTGACCGTCGCGCCGCAGCCCGCGACGACTATGTACGCGGATAGGTGATGATCGAGAGATAGGTCGACGGCAGCTCGGGCATCGATTCGGGACCGTGATGGGCGGTGGCATCGAAGAACAGCGTGTCGCCCGGACTCATGTCGTAGACGGCATCGCCATGTCGATACAGGACGCGCCCGGTGAGCATGTAGATCAGCTCGACACCGGCATGCTGAAAGGCGGTGTAGGCTTCGGCGTCGGCGGCCAGCGTGATGAGGTAAGGCTCGACGACGAGCGGACCGGCGACCGAATGGCCGATCAGGTCGTATTGATGTCCCGCCTTGGTGCCGCGACGGTCGATCCGCACCCCTGTTCCGGCCCTGACGAACGAGCAGTCGCGTCGCGTCTCGGTCCCGGCGAAGATGGATGCGACCGAAACGTTGAGGGCGCCGGCGATCGACTCGAACGTGCCGAGCGATGCCGAGATATGCCCGGTCTCGATCTTCGACATCATGCCCGTCGAGATTCCTGCCAGCCTGGCGAGTTCGAGGCAGGTTAGTCCGAGCCGTGTCCGCAACGACCTGATCTCGCGTCCGATCCGCTGTTCCAGGCTGCCGGCGATTTCGGTCGAGGCGCGCGAGGCGGTTGCCAGCGGCGCCGGCTCGATCGTCCGCGCCTTGAGGCGTGTTTTCGGCATCTTCGCTCCGTCTGGCACTATTCTTGCCAGGAAACTTCATTGAGTGAAAAGAAACTCGACATCCGCAAGCGGGTGTCGCATCGCGGTCGGAGATCGGACATGGAACTCAGGAAAGACAGCCTTTCATTTCTCGAGACCTTGGGACAGTCGGTCGCCAACGTCTCGCCGACGCTGACCCCGGCGCTCGCCGTCGCCGTCGTCGCCGGCATGGCCGGGACCGCTTCCTGGCTCGTCTACGTGGCCGCATCGCTGGCGCTTCTGGTCGTGGGCGTCAATGTCGGCAAGCTCGCGCAGCGGATCCCGAGTGCGGGCTCCTTCTTCATCTACGTCTCCCGCTCGCTCGGCCCGGTCTACGGCATGCTCGCCGGCTGGGCGATGCTTGCCGCCTACCTGTTCACCGCGATGGCGCTCACGGTCGCCACCTCGATCTTCGTCAAGACCTTCTTCACCGCGCTTCATCTCAGCTTCGTGCCGAACAGCATCCTCGTCTACCTGGTGGTGTCCGGCCTCGCCCTGCTGCTCGCCATCCGCGACATCCGGCTGTCGTCGCGGGTCGGGCTGACGCTGGAAGCCGTCTCGGTGCTGATCATCCTCGTCGTCAGCATCGTGGCCCTCGCACGCTCCGGCTTCGCGCTCGACACCAGGCAGTTGTCGCTCGCCGGGATCGCACCCGGCAAGACGATCCAGGCGGTGGTGTTCGCGATCTTCTCCTTCGTGGGTTTCGAGAGTGCTGCGACCCTCGGCCGCGAGGCACGCAATCCGACGACCGTGATCCCGAGGGCGATCAAGGCCACGGCACTCGCGGCCGGCCTGTTCTTCGTCTTCACGACCTACGTCATCACGCAAGGCTTCAACGACAATGCGACCAAGCTCGGTGCCAGCGGCGCGCCGCTCGCCGATATCCTGACCGGCGACAGCTCGCTGCTGACGGCGCTGGTGTATTTCGGTGCAGCGATCAGCAGCTTTGCCTGTGCGCTCGCCTCGCTGAACGCCTTCAGCCGCGTGCTGTTCTCGCTCGGCCGCTATAACTTTGTGCACGGCTCGGTCGGGCGCGTACATCTTAGTCATCGTACGCCGTACATCGCATTGGCGCTCGGCGCCGCCTTGAACTTCGCTCTCACCTCCGCCTTCGCCGCCCAGGCCGAACTCGATACGTTCGGCTGGTATGGAACGATCGCTTCGTTCGGCTTCATCATCGTCTATTTTCTCTGCTCGATCTCGGCTCCCGTCCTGCTCCGGAAGACCGGCGAGCTGAGGCAGGCGGATGTCGTCTATGGCGGCCTCGGCGCCGTGCTGATGGCCCTGTCCCTCGTCGGCAGCCTGTATCCGGTGCCGGCCTATCCCTACAACCTGCTGCCTTACGGGTTCCTGGCCTACATGGTTGTCGGTGCGGTGTGGTTCGTCGTGCTCAAGGCGAAGGCGCCGGCAGTGCTCCTCAAGATCGAGCACGATCTCGAGCTGGCACTCGATGCCGCCACCGAACCGTCGATGGATTACGTCGGCAAGCTCGTGCCCTGAACGTGCCGCCACCTCCGCGTTGAACCAGACAGGTGACATGACGATGTCCTCTCCTTACGATCGCGTCCGCCAGGCACGTCCTGCTCTCATCACCATGATGGTCGCGATGGTGTCGGCGCGTGCAGCCTGGGGCCAGGGCGCGCCGGCGCCCGTGCCCGCACCGGTCGGCATCCCGGCGCAGTCCACCACGCAGACTGCCCCCGCGCCGTCGCCGACCATCAAGACCACGCCGACCGCGACCTCGCCCGCCGCTTCAACACAAGCTGCGCCGACCGCCGCACCGGCTTCCTGGGCAAGCACGATCTCGCTCGGTCTGCAGTTCGACGGCGGCGGCATCGTCAGCCCCGAGCGCCCGAGCGACGGCCTCGATTACGGCCACCTGTTCGACGACAAGGCCAACACCTTCCTGCTGAACCAGGTCCAGGCCACCGCGACGCGTCCGATCAACTCGAGCGCCACCGGCTACGATGTCGGCTTCACCGTGCAGCTCACCTACGGCAGCGATACGCGCTACACCCACGATCTCGGCGAGTTCGACACGCTGACCGGCAGCCGCTACCAGCTCAGTCTGTTGCAGGCGAACGTCCTGTTGCACACGCCCTGGTTGACCGGCGGCGGCATCGACTGGAAGGTCGGCCAGTTCCTCACGCCGTACGGCTACGAGACGATCGACCCGAGCACCAACCCGTTCTACTCGCACTCCTACATCTTCAACTTTGGCGGCCCTTTCCTGCACACCGGTCTGCAGGCGGTCTGGCATTGCAACCCGACCCTCGATCTCTACGGGCAGGTCGATACCGGCGAGAGCACCACCTTCGGATCCGGGAGCGGCGACGATAACGGCAGGCCCGCGGGCCTCGTCGGCTTCGGCCTCAACAACCTTGTCGACGGCAAGCTGACCATCCTCTCGCTCGCCCATCTCGGGCCGGAAAACCCGCGGCTCAGCGATCCGCAGGCCAACCGCCAGATGCGATACGAGAGCGATACGATCGTGACCTACAAGTTCAACCCCAAGCTGACCTACCTCGCCGAGCTGAACTTCCAGCACGATGACGGTTTTGGCGCCGACGCCTACGGCGCCTCGCAGTACCTGTCCTACACGCTGACGCCAGCGGTGACGCTGAACGGCCGCGCGGAGGTGTATCGCGACAATGCGGGCTTCTTCGTCTTCGCCTATCCGGGCAGTCTCGACGCGGTCGATGCGCTCGCCGGCAAGCCCAACACCTCCTTCACCCAGGGCCGTGCGACCTACAGCGAATACACGCTCGGGGTGACCTACAAGCCGACCGTCAAGCCGCTCGCCCTGCTCGCCTTTCGTCCCGAGCTCCGCTGGGACAAGACCCTGAGCGGCACCTCGCTGTTCGCCGACCGCCTGCAGACCGGCTACGTGACGATCGCCGCCGATGCGATCGTCGGATTCTGATACCAGGCGGCCGGCGTGTGAAGTGAAGGAAGGTCGGGGCTCCGCCCATCGATCCGCTTCGCGGCTCGATCCCGCCAAAGGCTCGCCATCGGAAACCTCTTATGAATGGATTCTCAAGGCGAGCCTTGAGCGGGTCCAGGGCGGAGCCCTGGCCTTGCAGGACCAGGTCCAACCCCAGCGAACGCCAGGCATTCGGCGAGCACGCGTGCGAGCGTCTCGCGCATCGGCGTCGCGAACGTCACGTCGAACGGCGCCGGCCAGCTTCCCTCATCCACAGGGCCTTCCGGCTCGCGCAGGTAGCCGCGGCACGCGAGCTCCATCTGCACCGCGTTCACGCCTGCCTCGGGATTTCCGAGGCGACGCACGATCGAGCCGCCGCGAAACCGGCCATCGGTCACCTGGCTCCGGCCCGATCCGCGACAGGTCGCGCCGATCATCCGGGACAGCGCCGGGTCGCAGGCGCGGCCGTCATCGGTGCCGATGTTGAACACCGGCAGCCTGCCCTCGAACAGGTTCGGCACCCGCGAGCGGATCGAATGGCAATCATAGACCACCACCGTGCGATGGCGTGCCCGAAGCCGCGCCACCTCGTCGTCGAGTGCCGCATGATACGGGTCGTACCAACGCGTGCGCCGCTCGGCGATCTCATCGTCCCCCGGTTCCTGGCCGTCATGATAGAGCGGTTCGCCGTCGAAGGTGGTGGTGGGGCAGAGCGCGGTGCCGATCCGGGCGGGATAGAGCGGCACGCCCGACGCATCGCGATTCAGATCGATCGCGGTGCGTGACACGGTCGTGCTGATGACGGTGGCGTCGCGTTCGTCCGCGAAGTCGTAGAGGCGGTCGATCCACCAGTCAGTATCCTTGCGCGCGAGCCAGCTCGACACCAGGCGTCCGTCGAGTTGCGGTGGCAGGTCGTGGCCGGCATGCGGGATGCTCAGCACGAGCGGGGCGCCCCCGCGTCGGATCTGCAGCCAGGCTGGTGCTCTCACCCGGGTGTAACGGTCAGGCGCGACAGCGAGAACGGCGCCAGGTCGACCAGGCTGCGTCCCTCGGTCAGCAGGGCCGCCACCGCGGCGCCGATGCCGGCGGAATGCTTGAAGCCGTGTCCGGAGCAGGCCGAGATCACCAGCACGCGATCGTTCGCGGGATGACGGTCGATCACGAAGCCCCGGTCCGGGGTCACGGTGTAGAGGCAAGACATCGAGGCGGCGACGCGTGGCGAGACGCCGGCCAGGCGGCCTTCGAGGTGCGCGTGATACAAGTGCTCGGCCACGCCTGGCTCGACCGTACGGTCCATCGTATCGGCCGTGCAGGCGGTGTCATAATATTCCTGTGCCGCCTTGAGACGGAGGTCCCCCGGCAACGGCGGAAACCCGTAGAAGTAATCCTGGTCCGCAGCCCCGTGCATCCAGATGAATACCGGCGCGCTGGCGGCGTAGGCGGACGCGTCGTCCAGCTCAAACCAGTGCAGCGACTGGCGGCTGACCGTCAGCAGCCGGTCGAACGGCGGTCCAAGCAGCGGCGCGATCCAGGCCCCGGCCGCCATCACCACCTGCCGGGCACGCAGCGTACCTGCGTCGGTATCGATCCGCACCGTCTCGCCGTCCTGCTCGACCGCGAGCACGGTGACCCCGGTACGGATCTCGGCGCCGGCCGCAGCCGCGACCTTCAGTTGCGCGCTGACGCAGGCCTCCGGCCTCAGATAGCCGCCGCCCGGCTCGTAATATGCCCTCTCGCCACCGCCGAGGCCGAGGAACATCGGGAAGCGGCGTGCCACCTCGGTCCCATCCAGGATCTCGTGCGCGATATCGAACCGTCGCGCCGCGTCGATCGATCGCGCCGTGAAGTCCGGCATGCCGTGATGCGAACTGACGCCATCCCCCGGTCCGATGACCAGCGCGCCGCAGCGCGTGAACAGGGTCTCGCCGGTTTCCGCTTCGAGCTCGCGCCAGATCCTGTGCGAGTCGAGGATGAAGGGGACATACGCCTGGCCTTCTCCCACCGCCTGGCGGGTGATCCGGGTCTCGCCGCCACTCGATCCGAGGGCGTGCGGCGGGACATGGCGATCCAGGCCGACGACCTCCGCCCCGCGCTTCGCAAGCTGGCAAAGCACGGCACTTCCCATCGCACCAAGACCGACCACAGCGAAGTCAACACGGTCGTTCATGCATCATGGATAGACCGGCGAACGTCGAATATCAAGAAATTGGATTTCTTGTGAAGAACATAAAAGAGCCGAGGTCGGGGCTTAACCCCATCGATCCGCTTCGCGGCTCGACGGGTAGAGGGCCGGCCTAACGGTCCGTCACGCGATCCGGGTCGTGGTTCTGGTCGCCGCTTTGCGGTTTCGGTCGAGTCTTGGGTTCGCCGCTCGACGGTGCCGGCCGGGTGCCTCCGGGATCGATCTCCGTGACCGGGACGTTGGCCGTGGTCTTGTCTGCCTCGGTGTCCGTCGACATGCCTGGGCTCCTTCGTGGGTGGGTCGGCCGCCTGGCTCTGCCAGGCCACATCGAGCTCGTCGAGACCGAACCCATGCGCGAAGGCAACGCGCGCGGCAGGCGCCGGGATGCAGGGCGCCGGACGCGTCAGCCGCAAACCCCTCGCGGCGAGGCAGGCTCGCGCATACCGATCAACGAGCGGATTCTTCCGGCTTGCGCGGCAGGGGGCGCGCGCAGAAGCCGGCGCTCGTCCCAGGTCAGGCTCGGATCGTCCGGTTCTGCCAGGTGCGGCGCGCGTGCCACCTGCTCGATCGGCCAGGACGGCGACGGCCTTTACAAACGTTTCCGGAGACGGAAACGACCTGTAAACAACTTTGCCAGTTTCCGGTGATTCGCCACCGTGTTGCCTTCCAGGCTTTGCCGCCGCCCTGTAAGCCCGTTCCCGAACTCCAAGAACGATACCGGCTCTCCGAGAGCCCGACCGTCAGGAAGTTGGCTTCTCAAGGCTGAGCCTTGAGCGGGTCCAGGGCAGAGCCCTGGCCTTGCTCGGAGCACGTTCAGAGTCGATTGGCACAAGGCGAGAGGACAGGAAACATGATGGATCCGTCACCGGACATGTCGTCGGGCGGTCGCTCCTTCGAGAGCATCGTCCCCCTGGACCGGCTCTACGAGCGCGAAAGGACGCGGGTCGATGCGTTCATACGGAGCAAGCAGGGCTGGGACGGCATCAATGCGGAGTCGGTGATCCGCATGCGGGCGCAGAACCGGTTCCAGACCGGGCTGGACATCGCCCGCCATACCGCCAGGATCATGCGTCGCGACATGGCCGCCTATGATCTGGACCCCTCCCAATACACCCAGTCGCTCGGGTGCTGGCACGGCTTCATCGGTCAGCAGAAGATCATCTCGGTCAAAAAGCATTTCGGCACGACCGATCGACGCTACCTGTACTTGTCCGGCTGGATGGTCGCGGCGCTGCGCTCGGAGTTCGGTCCGCTGCCCGATCAGTCGATGCACGAGAAGACGTCGGTGCCGGCTCTGATCGAGGAGCTCTACACCTTCCTGCGTCAGGCGGACGCCCGTGAGCTCGGCGGCCTGTTTCGTGCACTCGATGTCGCCCGCGCGGCGGGCGACCAGGGCCGCGCCCGGCAGTTGCTCGACCAGATCGAGGGCTACCAGACGCATGTCGTCCCGGTGATCGCCGACATCGATGCCGGCTTCGGCAATGCGGAGGCGACCTACCTGCTCGCCAAGAAGATGATCGAGGCCGGCGCCTGCGCGCTGCAGATCGAGAACCAGGTCTCGGAAGACAAGCAGTGCGGTCATCAGGACGGCAAGGTCACCGTCCCGCACGAGGACTTCCTCGCCAAGATACGAGCCCTGCGTTACGCCTTTCTTGAACTCGGGGTAGAGGACGGCGTCATCGTCGCACGCACCGACAGCCTGGGAGCCGGTCTGACCAGGCAGATCGCCGTCAGCCATCAGCCCGGCGACCTCGGCGACCGGTACAACAGCTATCTCGACTGCGAAGAGGTCGCCGCGTCGGATCTTCGCGACGGCGATGTCTGCCTGAACCGCGATGGCAGGCTGATGCGTCCGAAGCGCCTGGCCAGCAACCTGTTCCAGTTCCGTCCGGGCACCGGCGCGGATCGCTGCGTCCTCGATTCGATCACGTCGCTGCAGAACGGTGCCGACCTGCTCTGGATCGAGACCGAGAAGCCGCATATCGAGCAGATCGCGAGCATGATGGACCAGATCAGGGCTGTCGTGCCGGATGCAAAGCTGGTCTACAACAACTCGCCGTCGTTCAACTGGACGCTGAGCTTCCGTCATCAGGTCTACGATCGCTGGCATGAGGAGGGGCGCGAGATGTCGTCCTACGATCGCGCCCGGTTGATGAGCGCCGAGTATGACGGTACCGATCTGGCCGTCGAGGCGGACGAGCGCATCCGCACCTTCCAGGCCGATGCGGCGAAGCGTGCCGGCATCTTCCATCACCTGATCACGCTGCCGACCTACCACACCGCGGCCCTGTCCACCGACAATCTCGCCAGAGAGTATTTCGGCGCGCAGGGCATGCTCGGCTACGTGCTGAGCGTGCAGCGACAGGAGATCCGCCAGGGCATTGCCTGCGTCCGCCACCAGAACATGTCCGGCTCGGACCTCGGCGACGATCACAAGGAATATTTCTCCGGCGAGGCGGCGCTGAAGGCGGGTGGCGTGCACAACACGATGAACCAGTTCGCGGCCTGAAGTGATCCATGGCAGGCCGGGGCTCCGTCCACTGATCCGCTTCGCAGCTCGATCACTCGAGGCTCAGGCATGAGAATCCGCATGGAGGGCTCGCGCGACGGGTCGTGAGCCGCGGCTGATCGGGCTCGAGCCCGCGACGCGGGCCAAGCTCATCACGGACGGTTCCATGCTGTCAGGATGGAGCAAGCCCGGCAGCCACGCGGTCATAGATTGCTTCCAGCCTGGATACGCTGCGCCGCAAGTCGAACTTGCGAGGGATCCAGGCTGCTCCCTGTGCCCCTACTCGGTCGACCAGGGCATCGTCGGTCAGCAGCGTCGCCAGCAGGCTTGCGTAATGTCCGGCATCTCCGGGCCGTGCCAGCAGCTCCGTATTTCCGGCAGGCAGGACTTCGCGCGCCGGGCCGTCATCGAAGGCGAGCACGGGCGTGCCTAAAGCCTGGGCCTCCATGGCAACGACGCCCATGCCCTCGGCATCCCCGTTCACTGCCCGCAGGCTGGGAAAAGCGAAGACGCGGTGGGTCCGCATCGCTTCCCGGACCGTGGCCCGGTCCTGCGGGCCTTGAAAATCCGCGGCAACTCCAAGAGCCTTCGCCATGGCCCGGGCTGGTTGCTCCTGTGCGCCGCCTCCGATGATGGTCAGACGCACCTGCTGCAGCGCAGGCGGCAACAGGGACCAGGCCTGGAGCAGCCAGGTCACCCCTTTCTTCTCGACAAGGCGGCCCGCGAACAGCACGCCGTGTCTCCGGCTTGCCGGCGGACCGGGCTTGTAGTCGTCGGTGATGATGCCGAGCGTGTTCACGACCAGGCGCTCGGGTGGATAGCCTCGGCCGACAAGCTCGTCGCGGATGAAGTCGGATACGCAGATGATCGCGGCCGCAGACCGTTGCAGCAGGCTCTCGTGACGCAGCATGAAGCCGTCAAGTCGCTTGCGGAACGCCGGGTAGATGGTGGCATCAAAACCGTGCGCCGTGACGATGAGCGGCAATCCCTGGCGTTGCGCGAACCTGGCGATCCTGGTCCCGTCGTCGAGGAAGTGGGCATGTATCAGGCGAACGTCGGCCTGCCGCAGCCGAGCCGCCAGCATCGGCGCAAGCCCGAGCCGATAGGTGCAGAAGCGAGCCAGCCTGGTGTTGCGTCCGCCGTTCATGAGAAGCGGCACGAAGCCGGGTGGGCTCGCGCCTTCGTCGAGAACTCGCGCGCAGACCGGAAGCGGCCGCCAGCGCTGCAGGTGCCGGATGTGATCGGCGACGAAGGTTTCCGATCTCGGCAAGTAGTTGCGCCGGTAGATCATCACCGTCGAAGCTGCCACGGTTCGCGGATGGATGACGGCGCTCATCCGGCACGCATCCGGACTCCGTGCTTGAACAGTTCGACGCTGTCGGCGAGCGTCGCTCTCCCGCCGGGAAAGAGGCGAACCGCCAGGATGCCGGCTGCATAGGACACTGCAACCGTCGCCACGATCGCGCCGGCG
>CAXUCM010000025.1:14905-18046 GCA_964249315.1 uncultured Acetobacteraceae bacterium
GGCTCGCCGGGGTTGCGCGCGAGCACCGTCTCGGTCGCCGCGATCGCGCCGGCGCCGTGCAGCCCAGGCAGGTGGCGAAGCATCCATGCGTGGAAGAGAAACACGCCGACGGCCGAGATGAGCAGCGGCGCCAACAGCATCACCAGATCCATCGCCCGCACCGGTCCCAGACGGCCGACATACCAGAACAGCACGGGCACGCGGACTGCGTAGTCGCTCACCGTGTAGGCCGCCGCGATGCCAACGGCTCCCCACGGCAGGCCGATGAGGAAGGCTGCGACGGTGGTGACGGAGCCGTACACGCCCCAACGGAACATCTCGCGCGTCCTTCCTTGAGAGATGAACAGCCAGCCTGTCGAGTTGCCGACCGGCTGCCACAGGGCGGCGATACCGAGCCACGCGAAGATCGGTGCCACCGCCGCCCATTTCGCACCGAACAGCAGCCTGACCACGTCATCGGACGAAGCGGCCAGTGCCGCGATGCCGGGAAGGGCGAGCAGCACGACCTGGTTCATCGTACGCAGATACACCCGGCGAAGTTGCGGCTTGTCCGCCTCGATCCGGCTCAGCAGCGGAACCATGACCCCGGAGATCGGGCCGTTGATCGCCTGCAGCGGGAACAGCATCAGCGTGTAGCCGCGATCATAATATCCGAGCGATACCGGACCCCAGACGCGACCGATCAGTACGTTGTCGAGGTTGCGTGCAAAGAAGTTGAGCAGGGTGAAGCCGCTCAGGTTGGCGCCGAAGCGCAACAGCGTGCGGTCGGGCAGCCGCCAGGTTGGACGTCCAGGACGCCAGCGAGCGGCAAGCCAGCCGCCCAGCAGATTGAACGTGCTGCTCGCGTAGCTGGATGCCAGCAGCGACCAGTATCCGGCGCCGAGAAGTGCTGCGACGAGAGCGGCGACGAGCCCGATCACGGTACCGCCACCGTCGATCAGGGCGACGGTACCGAAGCGCAGCTTGCGGCTTAGCAGAGCCAGAGGCAGGGAAGCCAGGCTTGCATTGAACAACGGGAGTGCCGCGGCAATCGTCAGCCAATGCAGCCGCTTGTCGCGGTAGAAGGCGGCAACGCCCGGGGAAGTGGCGACGACGATCCCGGCGCACAGCAGACTGGCGGCAAGCGTCAGCCAGAAGATCCGGCTGAGCTGCTCTGTCGGCATGTCATGATGGCGGATGATGGCCTGTTGCAAGCCCATGCCTTGGAACAGACCAACGAAGGCAAGCACCGGCGCCAGCGATGCAAGCAGGCCGAAATCGCCAGGCTGCAACAGCCTCGAAAGCACGACAGCGCTGACGATCTGCACGCCAGTCTTCATTGCCTGGGACAGGCCGACGGCCATGCCACCACCGACCGCAAGGGACTTCATGCCGCGGTGCGGTGCCGTTCCAGGCGTCGTTGCAGCCTGGATCGGCACAATGGTGTTCATGGGCCTTCAGGTACAGGATGTTTCAGCGGGAAGCAAAGAGCCGTCTGACTCGCGAGCACCAGCTCCTTGTGGAGCCTACGCGACTTGATGCGACCCCGTTATCGCGTCCGCGTGTACAGCAAGCGAAGTAGAGGCACGCGACGGCAGGTTTCACCGGACTGTCACACGCTGTGTCTGCTTTACAACGTATTGAAGTGAGTCAAGCTGAGAGTGCCTCGAAATGTCGGTCTTGTCTGCAACCGCGATCATCCCGACGTTCAACCGGGCCGCCTTTCTTCCGGAAGCGATCGAGAGCCTCCTCGCGCAGTCCGTGCCCCTCGAGCGCATCCTGGTGGTTGATGACGGCTCCACAGATGCAACCGCGTTGACGGTCGCCCGGTATGGATCACGCATCGACTATGTCCATAAGCCAAACGGTGGCAAGTCTTCCGCGCTCAATCTGGCCCTCCGCCAGGTCCAAACCGAGTTCGTCTGGATATTCGACGATGACGATGTGGCCGCTCCTCGGGCGCTGGAGATCATGTCCAATGCACTGATCGAAGCGCCCGCCTCCGGTTTTTCATACGGCCCATACAAGAAGTTCCGCACCGCAGCGGATGGATCACGGATCGTGATCGACCACGATTTTCCGTCGGTGCCGCCGGAGGGCCTCTTCGTGGCCCTGATGGGACGTTGCTTCTTCCATCAGCAGGGCCTTCTCGTTCGCCGGCACTGCTACGATGCCCTCGGGCCGTTCGACGAGACCTTGATCCGGTCGCAGGACTACGAGATGATGCTTCGGCTTGCCCGCCGATATCGCGGCGTCGAGGTTCCTGGTCCGCTGTTTTTCCAGCGTGAGCACGTCGGCGATCGGGGCACCCAGAACCACGTCATACGGACGGCCGAGCTCAATGCGACGTGGATGCGGTTCGACCAGAGGTTCATGCAACGCCTGCGGGATGTCTGCGCGCTCGAGGAGTTCTTGCCATACCGGCCCGTCCGTCTACCGCTGACGGGACAGGAGCGTCTCTCCGCCCTCCTGGAACGCTGCACGATCCTGGGCAGACGTAGCCTCTGGGCTCTCGCAGCCGAGGATCTGGAGGCCGCTGTCTCGATCTCCAACATCCAGCAGATCGAGCATCTCACGCCGATGCAGTCGCAGATCTTGCATCGAATGTTCGATGTCTACAGTTACGGAGATCTGCGGTTCCATGAAGCGGGGGCCTTCCGCCGAGCGCTCGCCCGGATCCGGTGCTCGACCCTTGCCCACGACATGCGACTGGCCATGAGCTGGGGACTGCCGTATCGGATACGATCTGCTGCGACGGCTTGCAATCTTGCCGACACCGCTCGACTCATGAAGGTCTACCGTCAGGTCGCATCGCCGCGTGTCTTGGCAGTCGACATAGCGCGCAAGTTGAAGGTCAGAGTTCCATCGACGCCCGTCGGGGTGAACTATCCTGCCAGGGTATGATGCATCCGCCATCGTCTCGCTCGTTCGACGCGGACCTTGGTTGAAGTCGCCCAGACGATGTCGAACGGTGCGGAAAACCCGAGATGCGTCGTGGTCTTCGTCCGAGGCATCGACGGACGTCGCGCCTGACCGAGGCTCATCGACGATAAGTTCCGTCAATACGGAAGCGGTATTGCTCTCGAGCGTCATCCGATCAGATGGACTCATCTGATTGGATGAAGATGCTCGCCAAAACAACGAGCTGGAGCGGGTTCCGTG
>CAXUCM010000026.1:0-3241 GCA_964249315.1 uncultured Acetobacteraceae bacterium
AAATGGATTTCAAAGGCTTCGCCTTTGATGGGGTTCCAAGGGGCAAAGCCCCTTGGCTTGCTACCCGGCCGCCGCGAGTGCGTGCAGGATGCGCGCCCAGGATCGGGTGCCGCGATGGAAGCTGTCGAGGTCGTACTTCTCGTTCGGCGAGTGGATGCGGTCGTCGTCGCGCGCGAACCCGACGAGCAGGGCGTTCATGCCGAGCGCCTGCTGCAGCTCGCCCACCACCGGGATCGAGCCGCCGGAGCCGATCGTCACCGCCTCGCGTCCCCATTCCTCGCCGAGCGCCGCCAGGGCTGCGTGCAGGGCGCCCCCCTCGAACGGCACCCGCGAGGCGCGAGAGCCGCCATGCGCGTCGAACGTGACCGTACAGTCGGCCGGCAGGCGGCTGCGGACGTACTCGCGGAAGCGCGCCCGGATCGCGTCCGGATCCTGCCCCGCCACCAGCCGGAAGGAGATCTTCGCGGATGCCTTGGCGGGCAGCACCGTCTTGAAGCCGGCATCCTGGTAGCCACCCGAGATGCCGTTCACCTCGCAGGACGGCCGCGCCCAGGTCTGTTCGAGCGCGCTGTAGCCGCGCTCCCCGGCCGGCACCGATAGGCCGACGGCGCCGAGCACGCTCTCGTCGGTGAGGCCGATCTGCCGCCAGGCCTCGCGGACCGGGGCCGGCACGTCCTGCACGCCGTCATAGAAGCCCGGCAGCGTCACCCGGCCGGCCTCGTCGCGCAGCAAGCTGATGATCGCGGCCAGCACGTGGATCGGATTGCAGGCGGCGTTGCCGTAGATGCCGGAATGCAGGTCGCGGTCCGCGGCGGCGACGGTGATCTCCTCGCCGACCAGGCCGCGCAGCATGGTGGTGATCGCGGGGATGCCGTCGGCGGCAAGGCCGGTGTCGCAGATCAGCGCCACGTCGCAGCGCAGCTCCTCGGCATGGGCCTGCAGGAACGGCAGCAGGTTGGCGCCGCCGCTCTCCTCCTCGCCTTCCAGGATGACCGAGACCTTCAACGGCAGGCCGCCTTCGGTGGCACGCAGGGCGCGGCAGGCCTCGAGGAAGGTCATCACCTGGCCCTTGTCGTCCGAGGCGCCGCGGCCGACCACGATCCGGCGACGGCTCTGCGGGTCCTCGCGCAGGGCCGGCTCGAACGGCGGCGCGTCCCACAGCGACAGCGGGTCGACCGGCTGCACGTCGTAATGGCCGTAGAACAGCACGTGCGGCCCGGCGGCCGCGGACAGCTCGTGCGCGACCACGATCGGATGGCCCGGCGTCTCCCGCACCGAGGCGTCGAAGCCCATGCCGGCGAGGTCGCGGCACAGCCACTCGGCGGCACGGCGGCAATCGCCGGCATGCGCCGGTTGCGCCGAGATGCTCGGGATGCGCAACAGCTCGAACAGCCGCTCGAGGCTGGGTTCGATGGTCGCGTCGATATGGTCCAGGACCCTGGAGATCGTCACGGCGGCACGCCCTCTCGTCCTGCCGGCGTGGCGTGCCGGCCCCGACTTCCTGTAGGATGCGGTATGGTGCAGGATGCGGCGCGGGCTGTCGACACGGCATATCCTGCAGCGACGCGGCCGGTCCCGCTTCCTCGCCTCGTTCAGGTGGCGGCGCCTGCGCTCGCCTGCTGGGCGAGCTGCTGACGCTTGCCCTGCCAGAACGCGATGAAGTCGATCGGCTGCAGCAGCACCGACGGGAAGCCCGCCTCCCGGATCAGGCCCGCCAGCAGGCTGCGCGCGAACGGGAACAGCAGGCGCGGGCATTCCGCCAGCAGCACCGGCTCGACCGCGTTCGGCGGCACGTTCGCCAGGGTGAAGATGCCCGCGTAGCCGAGCTCCGCCTGGTAGGCGATCGCGGGCGGCGGGGCCCCCTCCTGCGGTGCGGTGACCGAGGCCTCGCACTTGATCGTCAGGGTGACCTCGAACACCTGCTGCGACTGGCTTGCCGGGATCGGCCGCACCAGCACGTCGAGCGCCACGACGACATGGGGCCGCTCCGGCATGCTGGCATACAGCGCCGGCGCGCCCGGCACCTTGAAAGCGACCTCCTTGACGTATTGCGTGTTGAGCAGCAGCGGCGGCGTCGCCGGTATCGCTGGTTCGTCCGACATGGTCCGCTACCCCGTTGCTCGCTGGCGGCAGGCTAGCCCAGCCTTGCCCTCTGACTAGAGCATCATCCGATCCGATGGAATCATCTGATTGGATGAAGATGCTCGCTAAAACAACGAGCTGGAGCGGGTTCCGTGAGCGAACGCGAACGGAAAACGCTCTAGACGAAGCGGTCGCGCAGGAAGCCGAGTGCGGGCAGCGGCGTCCAGCGTCGCGGCAGGTCGGCTCGCCGGATCGGCGCCACGCTGTAGCGCGGCAGCGGTTGCCGGCAACTGCTCAGGAAGTGCGCGTAGGCACGCACCTGCTGCTCGCGCCAGGCCTGGTCGGCCAGCGCCGCATCCCGGCTCGGATAGATCTCGGCGATGCGGCGGGCACGCCCCGCGGTCGCGAACACGGCCCAGAGGCGTTCCGCCCGGGCATGGCGCACCTGATCGAGCGCGACGATCTCGCTCATCGGAACCTCCGGCAAACCCGACGCAACGAGACCATGCGGACGGCCGTCGGGCAAGAGCGTGCGGGCGCGCGAGCCATGCCGGATCGGAGGGACTCGCGCGCGCCTGGCGGATGCGGCACTCTGGAGACGCGGACTGGAGACGGTTGCCGACATGCTTCGCCTGCTCATCACCCTGCCCTTCCTGGCGGCCCTGATCGTGTTCGCGATCTACAACCAGGAGATCGTGACCCTCTCGGTGCCCGGCTACAGCCGGCAATCCTCGCTCGCCGTCCTGGTCATGATCGTCGCGGTGGTGTTCTTCCTGATCGGGGGGCTGACCGTCTGGTTCGCAGAACTGCGCCAGCGTCGCCGGGCGCGACGCGCCGAACAGACCGTGCGCACCCAGGAGGCGCAGATCGCCGAGCTCAAGCTGCAGCTGGCCCAGGCGGTGACCCACAACCATCTCGCCCAGCAGGGCGCGGTCGCGCACGGCCAGTCCTACGCGTTGCAGTCGCCGCCGCCGCCGACGGTGGTCTGAACCGCCCCGTGCCGCGTCGCACCCGGCTGATCGCAGCCCTCGACACCGCCGATGCGGCCGAGGCGGCGATGTGGGCGGAGGCGCTCGCGCCGCATGTCGACGCCTTCAAGCTCGGGCTGGAGTTCACCTACGCCCAGGGCCTGGTCGCGGCGCGGCGGCTCGCGCCGGCA